>CAZSOG010000495.1:0-5005 GCA_964607555.1 uncultured Pirellulaceae bacterium
ATATGCACACAAACCGGGTTGACAAGTTGTACTCTTTCAGGAAAGTGCCACCCGTCGCGGAACGAGGGCGTACTCCCTTATGGGTTGTGGGCGTAGCCCGCGTTAGGATTAGGATTAGGATTAAGAGTAAGATTAAGAGTAAGATTAAGATTAAGAGTAAGATTAAGAGTAAGTTCCGGAAGCTGGGGGGCTTCTACAGGGCAGGCGCGCCCGGGGTGTGACGCACGACGCCGTCCCATTGTGCCGCTCGTGTTACCACGAATAGATACGACGGACGTGGACGTCCATCGTACGGTTTTGAGGCAGAGTTTTGGGGGATGATTTCCGGGAAGGCGTGGACAGCACGTGCGTCTGGCCGCCACGGATGGCCGCGCCGCCCGATGTGACGGGGGCTGGCATGCGACCCGGGACGCATCCGTGCGTCCCATGATGGGTCGGCGCCAGCAACGACGCGCCATCGCAAGCGATGGCTACCGCTGCGGTTCGCGGCTGGCAGCATCTTGCTTCCATACCCGCGGAAACCTGTCAACGGACAACGCCGATGCGTCGTTCAGTCAGTGGCCGCAGACTGAACAACCGATTCCCGCGCTGGGCGAACCAACGGACGGACGTCTGTTATGTAGTCGTTCGGGCAAGTGCCCCTGGAGGTCTCCATGGCCGTAGCAACTTAGCCCGGCCGCGACCGCGGACAACGACGTTCCATGACCATGTCGGCCGACGGATTTCGGCTCCTTCGTCATCGCGGTCGGGGCGGCGATAACGACTGTGGGTGCCTCGCATCCACACCGGTCACCGGGGCCGCGGAGCCACCAAACGCGCTCTCCGCAATCTCATCGTAGTAAGGTTGTTTTTGGTCTAAATAGTGGTCCCAATGTTCGCGATCCCAAATCTCAAGGTGGTCCCGCACGCCCAGCAGAACAACCTCCTTGTCCAAGTGAGCCAGCGCAACAAGCTCGGTCGGAATCCGTACCCGTCCCTGCCGATCCACCTCGACACGCTGGGCCTGAGCGTAAAAAAGGCGACTGAACGCACGCACGTCCCCCGCGGTCGGCGGTCCCTGCCCAAGCTGATTCCCCAATTCAGCAAATGCCTGTTCCGTGTAGACGACCAGTGATCGGTCGGTGCCTGGCGCCAAGTAGACAACCAAGTTGCCGGCCGCATCCTGGAGTGCATCGCGAATCGATTTCGGTATTGAAAATCGATGTTTTTCGTCCAGGCTACGTTGAAAACTGCCAGTCAGCAACATGATTCACCACTGCTCACCATTTGCTCCCACTTTTCCCCCAAGATACCCACTGAGCATTCCACGTCAACACGGTTTCGGCAGGCCACGGCGGACGGATTCTTGGGCGTGTTTCCGTAGGTGCCTACCAGGAGCTGACTTCGAACAATTCGGCCCGGCAAAAAAGAGTTGGAAAAAAATCCAATCAGGGTTGGAGCAGACCCGAATTGAGCGTCTGGAGCAGGTCGGCGTACGCCTGGATCATGACATTCCGCGCGAAGTACTGCTGGGCACGGCGTTGGTTGCCGGCCGCGAGTTGGCTCAATTGGACGGGTTCATTGATCAGCGCAAGTACTTTATTTACAAAGGCTTGCGCATCTCCAACCGGAACCGTCTGGGCATCGGAAAGAGGTCCCAAAAGCTCGCAAACGCCCTCGGCTTGGGTACAAACCACGGGCCGTCGGCAGGCCATGGCTTCCAGTACGACATTGGGCATCCCCTCGTACCGGGACGGCAAAAGAAGCAGATCGGACGCCTTCAGAATAGCGGGCACATCAGCGCGCCAGCCGGCGAAATGGACCCGGTCCGCGACACCAAGATCGGTGGCCAGTTGGCGCAGGTGTGGCAGTGCGGGGCCATGGCCGACGAGGATCAGGTCATGGTGGGGCAGGGCGGTCAGGAGCGGCCCGGCTGCCTGCAGCAGCTCGTCAATACCCTTCTGATGTGTCAAACGCGCGACAACGACAAGGGCCCGCCGCTGGGCCGGCACGCCGAGCGACGCCAGTTCCACGGGCGGCAGGTCGCGCATTGAGCCAGGATCGATCCCGTTGGGAATCACCTCGAGGCGTGTATTGTCCACCCGCAACCGGCTTGCCGCGAACCGCGCGACGGCGTAACTGACACACACCACTTTTGCGGCGCGCCGCAGCGCGCGCCGCTCAACCCATTGCCGCCATCGGCACGGATCGGCCACACGAATCCCGCACGCCAGTACCGAATTCGAACTCCCGCGCAGGGCCATGGCGGCGACAACATTGGCATGAAACAGAAACGATAGAACGACCCGTCGGCGTTTTCCGCCCAGCTGCCCGCGCAGGCGAGCGACCGCCTGAGGGAGCTGCCAAATGTGGTCCAGACCCAAGAAATGGCAAGGCACTTGGGCCGCTCTTAAATGCATTAAGAGGCCGTCGACAGGTGCCTTCGGGGGTTTCCCCAGTACATGAACCTCGACCGCAAACCGACTCGAATCCAGGCCACAGGCTATATGCACCAGGCACTGTTCGGCACCGCCGAAATCTAGTTCGGTGATCACCAACGCGACCGGGATACGCGACGAGCTCATTCCATGTGTCCTACCGCGGGCCTGTCAAAAAACACTTATAAGTGTCGGTTACAAGAACTGTAACTTTTCACGGACCAGAAGAAAAGGAACACTAATCGACACTAATTCTCGCTAATATCGAAAAACCTTACCTTGAAATGCCTTCGACCTTGCTACGACCCGCCGGATTCATGTTGCCGGATTTATGTTGAGGGTCACAGACTCTCTGGGGCGGTATCATTAGTGTTGATCAGTGAAGATTAGTGTTCCTTGTGGCAAAACTGGCACCGCTTGGTTGTGATCGGCTCGCCTGTCCGGTATTCTACCTCGTTTGCCACGTTGCGGCACCGTGGCCATATCGCATGCACCGCTGGACGCTCGAAAATCAAGCGATTCGGCGTTGTTTTCCAAGTTGATGTTATTCTATAGGCGGTTAGGTTCGTCCGACTGGATAGTGAATTGGCGCAGTCCGTTCTCCCGCTGGTCGAACTCGCGCAGGACATCTCAAAGTGGCGGCGGTATATTTGCAGTCCACGACGCGTACAGAGCTTCCTCAGCAGAAGACGGCCAAGTGCATCATGTCGGATTTGGACGGATACGATTACGACCTGCCGAGTGAACTCATTGCCCAGCGGCCCGTCGCACGACGGGCCGATGCGCGTCTGATGGTGGTAACGCGGCAAAGTGGCGAGATCGAGCACTGGCACGTGCGTGATTTGCCCAAGTTTTTACGGGCCGGCGACGGTCTTGTGCTGAACGACACACGCGTTGTCCCGGCACGTTTGCAGGGGTATCGTGTCACGACCGGGGGCCGCTGGTCCGGCCTGTTCGTTTCGGCCGACGCGCGCGGACTTTGGCAAGTCCTGGGCAAAACGCGTGGCAAGCTCCGGAGTGGCGCGCGGATTATGTTGCAGGATCGCGCGGCACGCGACGCATTCACGCTGCGTCTTGTCGCTGATCAGGGGACCGGGATTTGGGTCGCCGAGCCGGAGGCCACCGGCTCGTTTGTCCAGTTGCTCGAACAGGTTGGGCGCGTGCCACTGCCGCCGTATATTCGTGGCGGGCAGATGCAGCCGGACGACTGGACTCGCTACCAGACGGTGTTTGCCGAGACGCCGGGTGCCATCGCGGCCCCAACGGCCGGCCTCCACTTCACGGCCGAGCTCCTGGCCGAATTGACGCACGCGGGCGTTCAGCTTCATCACGTAACGCTGCACGTCGGTATCGGCACGTTTCGACCAATCGCCGTCGAGCACCTCGATGCTCATCAGATGCATGCCGAGTGGTGTCAAATTTCGGAATCCACGACCCAATCACTGTGTGCATGTCGCGCGGCGGGCGGACGGATCGTTGCCGTGGGAACCACCAGCGTGCGGACGCTCGAAACGGCCTCCGCCAACGGCACACTGCATGCTTGGGACGGCGAAACCGACCTGTTCATCCGACCACCGCACACGTTTCATGCCGTGGACGTGCTGCTCACCAATTTCCATCTACCCAGGAGTACCTTGTTGGTCCTGGTCCACGCATTCGGTGGAGCCCATCTTATGCGCCGCGTATATGAAACGGCCATTGCCGAACGCTATCGGTTCTATAGCTATGGCGACGCGATGCTGATTGTGTGAACGTGCGATCGTCCGAGTGCCCAAGATTACCGAAACATACGCTCCAACAGAGCCCCCACGCAAGGAAACACCCATGTCAACATATCCCCACGAACAAGTTATGGTCGTCTCGACCGAGTTACTGACCCGACTCGGCTATTTTCAGGGTTTTACGACCGATGTCCAGAAATATCTCGATCAGCTCCTGGACGCCCGCAACACGAGCTACCGACCACGTCCGGAAATGGAAAAGGATCCGAGCTTCAAGCAGCTGATCCCGTACGTGATTTTTCAACACGTCAATGCGGCAGGAGCCATATCGTTGTTCCAATATACGCGTGGGACAGGGATGGGGGAGAAACGGCTGCACACGAAGCGCAGCGTTGGCATTGGTGGCCATATCTCCTCGATCGATGCGGGTGGTGATGAACCCTACGCCGAAGGGATGCACCGCGAACTGGACGAAGAGGTCATCGTGTCATCCTCGTACACCTTGGGGTGTGTCGGCCTGATCAACGACGATCAGACCGAAGTCGGCAAAGTCCATCTCGGCGTCGTCTACATTGCGGATGTCGACTTGCCGGCCGTGCAGCCGCGGGAAACTGAAATCGTGGACGCGGGATTCCGGCCGATCGAACAGATCATGGGCCAGTTGGACGAATTTGAGAGCTGGTCGCGCATCAGCTTGGAAGCCCTATTCGGTTGACCCGCACCGGGTGGGCTTCAGAACAATGGCTTGCGACGACGGCGGGCGCCATCTAGCGTGCACGGACAGGCGGAATTAACCGGGCACCCCCACGTCGGGAACGTCTGGATCCACCCCCTGCCATTGCAGCGGGGGCACATCGGGCGACCGGC
>CAZSOG010000496.1:0-5000 GCA_964607555.1 uncultured Pirellulaceae bacterium
ACTATATACATTATGTATAACTACCTACTTCATATAAATATTATATTAGTAATAACAATCGACTGTACACACTTTTTATTTTAATTTATTTTTTTTCAAGCAGAAGACGACATACGAGATTTCTGAATGTGACTAGAGTTCAGACGTGTGCACTTCCGATCTGCAACCGTTCAGTCGCTCGGCGATCTGGCGATTGCGCTCGGCCGTAATGACGTCGCGACCAAGTACTACTCGATGTTGGAGCAGGCACCGTGGCCCGACTACAAAATGCGCGCCGGCGTGTTGGTCGCGCACGCCCTGTTCGCCAACCAGCAGATCAAGGAGGCGCTGGATAAATATGACGAGATCCTTGGCATGGCGCTGGATGACGCCGCCAGCCGCGAACAGAAACTGCTCGCGCAGGTGGGTAAGGCCCAGTGCATGGCGGAACTAGGACAGCCCGACGCGGGGATCACGACGCTCGAAAAGATCATCGCCGAGAATGACTCGCATAAGAAATCGCTCTTGTTCGCGCGCACCTATAATGCGCTCGGGGCATGCTACGTGAAGGCCAAGAAACCGAAAGACGCCCTGCTCGCCTACTTGCATGTCGATTTGCTGTTCTTTCAAAACCCGGATGCACATGCCGAAGCACTGTACCATCTGACCCAATTATGGCGCTCCGTCAATCGGGCCGAACGGGCACTCCAAGCACGGAGCCTGCTCGAAAGTCGCTATGGGGGAACCGTTTGGGCAAGCCGGAAGTGAGTGGTAGCCGCTTTACGAACCCGGACCGCCGCGATTATGATAGGCGTGCGGCGCACCGTGTACGCTATATTTAACTTGTCATTTCAATCCGATTCCACGCGTGCCGCGTTTCCATGACGCCCACCGAGGTGCGGAACCGGCGTTGGGGGATCGGGACATTCAGTGTTTGACACAGCAACGGGGACGAAACCGCGGCCAATGGGGCCGTGATCGTTAACGCCCGATGGTTTATTTTTGCCCCCGTCAGGGGGGTGGCTTGACCGTAATCAGGAGAATGTTATGCGGCGAAATGCCTGGTTCGACTCGCACGCGGCAACCAAGGGCTGGCTGATGTTCGTGGCATTGGTGGCCGGCGCCCTTATCTGGGCCAATACGATGGCCCCGGCGGTCGTCTTCGCGCAGGCGGAAAACAAGGACAAGAAAGCGGCGGCGGAACCTCCCGTGGCGGAGCCTCCGGCGGCGGCGGAGCCAGCGGCCGCGGAGCCGGCGGCGGAGCCAGCGGCCGCGGAGCCGGCGGCGGCCGCGCCGGCAAACGGGGCACCGGCGGAAAAAACGGCGAATCCCGTCAAGCCACGCAAATCCTATCTCCGCAAAGGACTCGAAGCGCTCGGCTGGTCCTACTCCGTTGTCTTTCTCGCCATCTCGTTCACGTTCGTCGCCCTGCTGGTCATGAACCTGCTGACCGCGCGGCGCGAAAGTGTCTGCCCGACGGAGTTGGTCGAAGGTTTCGAGGCTCACCTGGACGAAAAACAGTATCAGGATGCCTATGAATTGGCGAGCAATGACGAGTCCGTGCTCGGCCAGGTCCTGTCGGCCGGCCTGGAGAAACTCTCATCCGGTTACCCGCAAGCAATCGAGGCGATGCAGGAGGTCGGCGAGGAGGAGAACATGAAGTTGGAGCATCGGCTGAGCTACATGGCGTTGATCGGCACGATCAGCCCCATGGTTGGCCTGCTGGGCACGGTGCAAGGAATGATCGCGTCATTTGACGTGATCGCCACACGTACCGGGACCCCGCCACCGTCGGAATTGGCCAAAGGTATTTCGACGGCCTTGTTCACGACGCTCGTTGGCTTGTTCATCGCGATCCCCGCGATCGCCGCCTACAATATCCTGAAAAACCGCATCGCTCGCCTGGTTTTGGAAGTCGGCATCCTGAGCGAGAACTTGATGAGCCGTTTCGAAAATGTGCGACCGCGCAAGAAACCGCAATGAGTTGGTTTGGCGGTCTTGAACTCCGCGGATGAAATGCCATGCGTTTTCGCGATAAAAGCAACGACGGGATATTGGAAGGCGATCTGACTCCCATGATCGACTTGACCTTCCTGCTGATCGCGTTCTTCATGGTGCTGATCAACTTTTCGCAGACCGAAGTGGACCAGCGGATCATGCTCCCGCAAAGTACGCTGGCACGCCCACCGGACCGTCCGGTTGAATATCCGATCACGATCCAGCTGACGGCTCGAGGGTCGGTGATCTATGGGGGGCAGGAGCTGGCCGGCATGCGACAGCTGCGCCCGTATCTGGTCAATGAGCGCGCGATTCTCGACGGTCGTGACCAGCCGCTCAGCACGGCGACGATTATTATCCGCGCCGATCGGCATGCCAAGGCTGGGGTCGTGCAGAAATTGATCGAGTTGTGCCAGCAGGAACGATTTGTGAATTTTTCGCTGCGTGCCAAGGAAGAGATTGGTCCGTAATGTTGGGCCGGTCGGCGCGCGGGCCGATCGACGTGGAGAGCCGTTCATGAGATTCCGACACCACGAGTCTGGCGACGCCAAGATCGATCTGCAAATGACGCCGATGATCGACATCGTCTTTCAGCTGCTGGTCTTCTTCGTCATGTCGTTCAAGATCGTCGCGCAGGAGGGTGATTTCAACGTCCGCATGCCGCTGGCGATGCGGCGCGAGGGGCCCGTGCAAGAAGATGTCACGCCGCCCATGCGGCTCCGCTTGCGCGCCGACCAACAGGGGAATCTCGCCGGGATCGTGCTCAATGAACGGCCGTTCGAGAGTCTTCAAGAGCTTCACTATTACATCATCGGGAGCGTTGCCGGCGAGGGCCCCGCCGCGCGCGAGGATGCGGAGGTGGAACTCGATTGTGACTATGACTTGAACTACGAAAATGTCATTCAAGCGATCACGGCCGTCTCCGGATACGTCGATGATGCAACCGGTGAAGTCGTCAAACTGGTCGAGAAGATCAAGTTCACGCCGCCGGCCGAATCCCCCGCCGGCTGACGGGCCGCTGCTCAGGCACGCGGGTGGTACGCCGCATGCACTTTTTTTAGATGCGTCGGGTCGACATGCGTGTAGATCTGGGTCGTGGCGATGCTCGCGTGACCCAGCATCTCCTGAACCTGACGCAGATCGGCCCCGCCGGCCAGCAGGTGCGTGGCGAAGCTGTGGCGGAGCGTGTGGGGACTGATTGATTCGGGGAGCTCCGCGCGCGTCGAGTACTTCTTGACCAGCTCCCATATCGCCTCGCGCCGCAGGCGGCGACCGCGCCGTGACAGGAGTAGCCAGGACGGCGGCGACGGTGCGCGGGCCGCCAAGGCCGAACGCTCGCACGCCAGGTACGTTTGCACCGCCAGGCACGCCTGGCGACCGAGCGGCACCAGACGCTGCTTGTCCCCCTTCCCGTGGCACTTGCAAAAACGCTCGTCCAGATGCACGTCGCGCAGACGCAGATAACTCAGCTCCGAAGCACGGCAACCGGTCGCGTAAAGTAACTCGAGTAACGCCCGGTCACGCCACCGATATGTGTCGGTCGGACCCGGTGTTTCAAGGAATCGCGAGATCATGCCGGGCGAGAGAATCTTCGGGATTCGCTGCCATAGTTTTTGGCTGCCGAGCAACTCCGCTAAATTGTCCTTCAGGATTCCTTCCAGCTGGAGATAGCGAAAGTACATGCGTACCGCCACGATGTGCCGCGCGATGCTCGATGGCGCCAAGTCGCGTGCGTGTAACCAGCCAACATAGTCCGATAAATCACTGATCGTCAGACGCGTGATCGAACGCTTGCCCAGCCATTGGTGAAAGCGGCGGATGTCACGCCGGTAGGCCGCGACCGTGTTGTCCGCCAAACGGCATTCGCCGGCCAAATAATCGACAAACGCACTAGACCAGCGGCCTTCGATCCGCTCTACTGTCCGAAGTTTTTGGAGCCGTGTGGTGCGTTTTCTTTGTATCATACCGGTTGCATTCGGATCGGCCATGGCGAATGCTGCAGAGTAATCCGCCATCCGGCCACGTTCCGTGACCCATCGGTTCGCCCGATGGTCGGGTCGTTCCGTTTGGATCGGTCATGCCGTGACGCGCCGGACGGACCAGGACCATGTTCGAGGACGACGCCCATGACGTTGGAGGGGCATCACCCGCTCGCGCGGTCCGCGCACCCCCCGAATCGAGACATTGACAGACCGGCAAGGAGAATTGATTCATGAATGTGCTAGTCATCGGCGGCGCCGGCTATATCGGGTCGCATTGTGTCCGCCTCTTGCAACAGGCCGGGCACGCGACGTGGGTCTATGATAATCTCTCGCGTGGACATCGCGACGCGGCCCGCGCCGATCGCTTGATCGAAGGCGATCTGCACGACGTTTCCAAGTTGGTCGACGTGCTGCAATCACGACGCATCGATGCCGTCATGCATTTCGCGGCCTTCGCGCTGGTGGGGGAATCGGTGGCCGATCCCGCCATCTACTATCGGAACAACGTCGACGCCACGCTCGACCTGCTCGAGGCCATGCGCGCCGCCGGCGTCGAACGAATTGTCTTCTCCAGCACGACCGCGACCTACGGCGTGCCCGACCGCATGCCGATTACCGAGGAGACGCCGCAACAGCCCATCAACCCGTATGGGTTCTCGAAGCTCGTGGTCGAGCACATGCTGGATGACTATGCCAGGGCCTATGGAATGGGCTTTGCCGCATTGCGCTATTTCAACGCCGCGGGCGCGGCGCCCGCGGGTGATATTGGCGAGGATCATGATCCCGAATCGCACCTGATCCCGATCGTTCTTCAAGTCGCCTTGGGCCAGCGCGACGCCGTGACACTCTTCGGTGATGACTATCCCACCCCGGATGGAACGTGCGTCCGGGACTACGTCCATGTCGATGATCTTGGCACGGCCCATGTCAAGGCACTTGAACAACTTCGCCCAGGCGACCATGTTAAGTTGAATCTGGGGACCGGCAAGGGGTACAGTGTGCGCCAGGTAATCGAGGCATGTCGACGCGTGACCGACCATC
>CAZSOG010000497.1:0-4998 GCA_964607555.1 uncultured Pirellulaceae bacterium
CCGTCCACAACCTATGCGTAGTCCGACCCACAACCTTGACTCAAGATCATCAAATCTCCGCCCATAAGAAGTTTCTAAATGCCGGCCGTTCGCGGGCCAGCGCGGACACCATTCCACGCGACCGTCAAAGGCGGCCGCTTGGCCCACGACTTGACCGAATCGTGTTACAATAATCGTAACTGTTTAGCCACATGCAAAGCAATCAAACGCAGAGTACGTCGAGGGGGACGCGGAGTACGCTGAGAATACCAGCGGAGGGCAGAAACACGCGACCGTGTTTTTTCGGACCGGCAACGTAACTCTCACTTACTTGCTCCCCATTTTCATGATCTTTGCGACCTCTGCGTTGCTTCCTCTGCGACCTCTGCGTTGCTCTCCTACCGCGGCTGAACTGTTACAATAATCAAATTCATCCACGCAAAGGAAAGGATGATCGTGCACACGATGCATACGGCGCGGCGTGGAATATTCGTCGCGTTAACTCTCCTATCGATGACCAACACGCTGCCTCTCGCAACATTGTCGGCGGCGGAACCGGGTACCACGGTGCGATTAGCGCGCCAATGGCAGCGGTTGGCAAATGCGGGCGATCGTTTGGTGTCCCGTGAGCTGTTCTGGTTCACGGACACGGCGCTGGCCGCCAAGTCACATCAATCGGAGATTGAACAGCCTACGTCGGAGCCGAAGCGATACAGGACCGCGACTCGGCAGGTCCAACGTACCGGAACTTCCGCTGGTACCGCGACATTTGTTGAAAGCAAACACTCGTTCCACGGAGACATTTGATGATTTTACGACCACAACGACACCTTGCGACGCTCCTCTTCCTATTGCTGGTCATGGCGGCACCGGACATATTTTCCGCCCCGCCGAAGAAACCACCAACACTGGACTTCACCAAGGGTGATTTGCCGGACAAGACCCACGACTGGACGCTTGGCGCGACCGGGGCACGGGGCTGGATGTGGGCTTGGCGGCACCGCACGACCGATGCCCGTCAGATACTCGTGACGCTCGTCGACAACGGCTCGCCGGCCGACGGCGTGCTGCGCAAGGGCGATGTGATTCCAGGTGTCGGGGACCGTGAATTCGATGGCGATGCGCGAATTCTATTCGGCCATGCATTGACCGAGGCCGAGAGGACGGAGAGCGGTGGCAAGCTGCGCCTGATCCGCTGGCGCAACGGTCAGACGCGGTATGTAACACTCATGCTCAAGACGGTCGGCTCCTATTGCGACACGGCACCTTACCACTGCGAGAAGTCCCGTGCGATTTTCGCTCAAGGTGTCCGCGCCATCGCCGATCGTGGCCTGGACCGCGTGTCGATTCCGAATGATCTCAATGCCTTGGCGCTGCTCGCACCCGAGAACGAAGCATACCGCCCGTTACTCGCCGATTATGCGAAGCGTGTTGCCGGGATCCAGCAAGACGGACTGTTTTCATGGCACTATGGTTACGCCAACCTGTTCCTGGCCGAGTATTATCTGGCGACACGTGACCCGGCGATCCTGCCGGGTCTGCGTCGCGTGTCGCTGGCGACCGCCCGAAAGATCCTGGCGGCGGCCGACGTTTCGGGTGGGCTGGTTGTCCACGTGGGGTGTGGTGATGGACAGCTGACCGCCGCGCTGCGTGCCGGCAATGGCTACCTGATCCAAGGTCTGGCGCGCAACCCACGCACGGTGCGACAGGCCCGAAAATATCTCGACTCGCGCAAGCTCTACGGACCGGTTTCGATCGAGCGGGTGGCGGGCGACACGCTGCCGTATGCCGACAACGTCGTTAACTTGCTGGTCATGACAGCCGACCAATGGACGGGGGCAGGTCAGGAGATAGAGCGCGTGCTGGCTCCCGGAGGCGTCGCGATGATCCGTGGCCGTCTTGACACGGTCGGATCGGCGCTCAGGGAAGCACCCGTCACGAACATGGCTGGGTGGACGAAGTACGTCAAGCCGTGGCCGAGTGATATTGACCAATGGACGCACTACTTGCACGGACCGGACAACAATGCCGTGGCGCAGGACCGCGTGGTCGGTCCGCCGCGTCACTTTCAATGGATCGGGAAACCTCGTTTTTCACGCAGCCACGACCACCTGGCAAGTGTCAGCGCGCTGGTGACGGCGGGCGGGCGCGTTTTCTACATTGTCGACATGGGCTCCATCGCGTTCGCGGCGGCCAGCCCGTGTTGGCGATTGGTCGCGCGCGATGCTTTCAGCGGCGTTATCCTGTGGCAGCGTGAGATCGGCAGTTGGGAATATCATCTGCGGGATTTTCGCAGCGGACCGGCGGACATCACCCGGCGCCTCGTCGCGGACAAGGATCACGTCTACGTCACGCTCGGATATGGCCAACCCGTATCCGCGCTCGATGCGGCCACCGGCAAGACGATTCGCACCTATACCGGCACCGAGGGAACTCACGAGATTATCCACTACCGGGACGAACTTCTGCTGGTGCTCGGCAAACCGAACCGCGGGTGGCCCGCGCGACAGGCGCAGCAGATCGTCAGCCAGGAAGGGTACAAGCCACCATTCGAAAACGGCACGCCGCCGGCCTACGACAAGCAGCTGGTCGCCGTCAACGCGGCAACCGGCGCGCTGCTGTGGCGTCAATCGAGTCCGCTTACACACACGCTGATGCCAATGACCCTGGCGGCCGCGGCGGGTTACGCCTACTTTCAAAACACGGACGCCGTGGTCTGCCTGGACGCGACCACCGGCCAGGTGAAGTGGCAAACACCACGCAAGATCGAACGGCGGCGATTGGCCTGGTCGACGCCGACGCTGGTCGTGCACGACGGGATCGTCTTCTCCGCCGACCGCAAGCCGCTCGACACCACCGACCAACCGCTGTGGATACCGAGCGGCGGCTACCACGAATATATCCGCGGCCCCGGCATCGACGGCGAGATGATCGCGTTGGATGCCAAGACCGGCAAGCGGTTGTGGAGTTGTCCGGCATACGAGGGCTTCAACGCGCCGGTCGATGTGATGGTTGTCGATGGGCTGGTATGGACCGGCCGCTACGCATGGGGCCGTGATCCCGGCATCACCGCGGCGCGCGATCCACGCACGGGGGAAATTCGCAAGCAGCGCCCGGCCCAACCGATGGGCGGCCACGCACGCTGCCATCGCGCCAAGGCGACCGCCAAATATCTGATCCTTGGGCGTGTCGGTGTGGAATTCCTGGACGTCACGACCGACGAGCTGATCGCGCATCGCTGGATTCGCGGCATGTGCCAGTATGGTGTCATGCCGGCCAACGGCCTGCTCTACATTCCTCCGCATTCATGTGTCTGCTCGATCGGCGACATGGTCAAGAGCGGCTTCGTGGCGTTGGCACCGGCCGGCGCGCACGACGAAGGCAAACTGCCGGCCGGACCACCGGCGCTGGAAAAAGGCTCCGCCCATGATGCTGATATTCCCGCCGGCAGCGCGGTCAACTCGAACGATTGGCCGACCTACCGTCACGACACCCGGCGCAGCGGCATGACGCCCGTCGGCGTCCCGCGCGATCTGCACACCGCCTGGACCGCTGAACTCGGTGGTAAGTTGACCGCGCCGGTCATTGCCGGCAATCGCGTGTTGGTGGCCGAGACCGATACCCATCGCGTCGTGGCATTGGACGCCACGACCGGCACCCCGTTGTGGACGCACGTCGCCGGCGCGCGCATCGATTCGCCACCGACGATCCACGCGGGACGTGTTCTTTTCGGCTCGGCCGATGGCCATGTCTACTGTGTACGGCTTGACGACGGTGCCCTGATCTGGAAATTCCGCGCCGCGCCGCGCGCCCGCATGTTCGTGGTGGACGACCAGCTGGAATCGGCATGGCCCGTGTCGGGCAGCGTGTTGGTCCTGAACAACACCGTCTATTTTGCCGCGGGGCGCAACAGCTATGTCGACGGCGGCATGGTTCTTTACAAGCTGGACGTGGCGACCGGTGAAGTAATCAAGGCCTTGCCACTCGCGGTCGCGCCGAGCCAGCGCAATCGGGGCAAAGTCGGGACCGGTTTTCTGCCCGACGTCCTATCGACCGACGGGCGTTCGCTGTTCATGCGCGGGGCTCGATTCGACCTGGACCTGGTCCAGCAAAAACCCAGTGTGCCCCATCTTTGGAGCTCGGTCGGGTTCCTGGACGCGAGCTGGTGGCACCGCACGTACTGGCAGTTCGGTACGTCGATGGGGAGTGGCTGGGGCGGTTGGCCCAAGGCAGGCCAGCGCGTGCCGGCGGGGCGTTTGCTGGTAACCGACGGCAAGCAGGTGCTGGGGTTTGGACGCAACCAATACGATATCCCAGGCGCGCATGTCGGCATCGACGCCGAAGGCGTCTGGGGTCCGATCGGCAAGCATCAAGGCCGCTGGACGTTTTATCAACTGTTCAAGCGAACCTTGAAACAGGGACCGGCTGCGGCACTCGGTCAGACGGCAAAAGGGAAAAAACGGGCCAAGGACGCGGCGACGAGCGATGTGGATTGGACCGAACGCATTCCCGTCCTGGTGCAGGCGATGTTGTTGGCCCATGACACGCTGCTGGTCGCCGGTCCTACCGACCCACTGCACAAGGTCCCACATGATCCGGTGACCGTCGACGCGTTGGCCAACGCGATCGCGTCGAAGCGCGGCGGCCGCTTGCTCATGGTCGCGCCGGCCGACGGCACGATCTTGGCGGATCACGCGTTATCGAGCCCGCCCGTGTTTGACGGCATGGCCGCGGCAGCCGGACGACTGTACCTATCGACAAAGAACGGCACGGTCGTCTGCCTGGGACCAAAGGCGAACGACAGTAAGTGACATATGCATGACGCAATAATTAGAGTCTGGCACAATGCCATGTTAGAGACCTTGTGGGCGGACATTCGTTGATCTTGACTCAAGTTCTTGCATCGGACCGCGCGTGAGTCGTGGACGGGGAGAAGCTAGTGATTTGGGTTGCTCGGTGGGGCGGCAGAGGGGCATGCGATTGGGGTGGCGCGCGGTCCGTTCGGAGAACAGACCTACC
>CAZSOG010000498.1:0-4992 GCA_964607555.1 uncultured Pirellulaceae bacterium
CACGGTGCGCGCATGTGGCAGCCTAAGAATCTAATGCGGGTGGCCCGCAACCCATGACCGGTGGCAGACTCCACCAGTGTGAAGCGGAGACGCACTCGCCCAATAAATTAACCAGGAACTCACGCCCAAGCACTGGCCACTCGATCATAAAACATGCAGGCACAGTGCGCATGTGGTAGCCTAAGAATCTAACGAGGTTTCACCTCCAACCAACTGACGCATGCTGGTGCGGTGGAGACCTTCGGTCGCTCCCGTGCGGGGTCAGGAGACCCGCGCACAGCGCCAGGTCTTGTCCCGTCCGCAACCCTACCCCGTTCCCGCCCCCACCGAGTTTATCTCGGTGGAGCGAGTGATTCTGCACTACCCGCGTCCCTCGCCCGATGTTAGGCCCCGTAGGGACGGCTGGACCTTGCCCCAAGAACTTGACTCAAGTGCAACGGATTTCGGCCCGCAAGGTCTCTCATGAGACTGTCAACCCCTAACTCTTCAGCACCCTAGAGTGCATCCATGGGGCAAGATTCACGCGTGCTGAAACGCTTCCCATGGGGGGTACTCTGCCATGGAAAACCACTATACTAAGAACCTGCTCAAGAATTTGGCTTTCAACATGTACGATGGACGTCCACGTCCGTCGAAGACGCGGATAGACACGCTGCCGACGCAGTTTTGTGACAGGTTCTGAGAAATACAATTCGGTAGGGAATCGAATTCCGACGCGTGGAGCGGGATCCAGACTATGGCGCGAATACTCATTGTTGATGACGACCCGGCCGATCGGCACCTGTTGCTGCAGATTCTGGATAAACAGGGCCACACGGTCGTCGCCGCGAAGACCTCGGCCGAGGGCCGGCAACGCTTTCAAGCGGAGCGGCCGGACGTAGCCATCTTGGACGTGGTGCTCCCGGATGGCGATGGGATGCAGCTGTTCGGGCGGCTCCGCGAAGTCGACAGTGCCGTGCCCATTGTTTTTATCACGGCTTCCGGATCGAGCAACATGGCAATTCGCGCCATGCAACTGGGGGCATTCGATTATTTGGTCAAGCCGCTGCGCGTGACCGAGATACGTAATGTAGTCCAACGGGCGTTGGAAGTTCGACGCATGGGCGGCAATCCGGTCACCGTCGATCCGACGCCGGCCGAGGACACCGAAGGAGATGTGATCATCGGCCGCTCGCCGGCGATGCAGGAAGTCTATAAGGCGATCGGGCTGGTCGCGTCCCAGAACGTGACGGTGCTGATCCGCGGCGAAAGCGGCACCGGCAAGGAGCTGGTCGCGCGCGCATTGTATCAGTTCAGTGACCGAGCGAGCGGGCCGTTTCTGGCCGTTAACTGCGCCGCGATCCCTGAAACACTGCTCGAAAGCGAGTTGTTCGGCCACGAGAAGGGTGCGTTCACCGGCGCCGACAAGCGGCGAATCGGTAAGTTTGAACAGTGTAACGGTGGCACGCTGTTCCTGGACGAAATCGGCGATATGCCGGGTACCCTGCAGAGCAAACTCCTGCGCGTGCTGCAGGAGCGGCAATTTCAGCGTGTCGGCGGCAACGACACGATTGCCACCGATGTGCGCGTATTGGCGGCCACCAACCGAGATTTGGAGGAAATGGTCGCGGGGAACCGGTTCCGTGAAGACCTCTATTATCGACTGAACGGCTATACCATCCACCTGCCGCCGTTGCGCGATCGTGGCGAAGACCTCGATCTGTTGGTCGAGCACTTCATCCGGCAGGCAAACCGCGACCTGAGCAAGGAAGTGCGCGGTATCGCCCCGGAAACCATGCAGCTGCTCCATCACTATCCGTGGCCCGGCAATGTGCGCGAATTGCAAAACGTTATCCGCCAAGCCGTCTTGCAGACGACCGGCGCTGTGCTTCTGCCCCATTTCCTTCCCGAAGTCGTTGTCCGCGGTGTCCCCGCGCTGCCCGCTCCCGATCGAATCAGTCGGACCGTTCGGTCGCTCGATGCCCTGATCGACGAACGACTGCAAAGCGGCTCGCATCAGGTGTACGACGAGGTCATCGGACAAGTGGAGGAGGAGCTGGTCGGACGGGCGATCGCGCATGCCAAGGGCGACCGCCAAAAAGCCATTGAATTGCTCGGTGCCAACCCAGCCACGTTTCGCTCCACGGCCGCCCTCCGTCTCCTGGACCTCGACGCCTCGACAAGATCCCGCGACGCATCGATCATCCAGCCGGGCATGACCATGGAAGAGATCGAGCGTGAGGCCATTCGCCAGGCACTCCAGCACACCAACGGACGGCGCACCGATGCCGCGCAAATACTCGGCGTCAGCGTGCGGACACTCCAACGTAAGATCAAGGAATACGAACTGGAGTTCTGAACGGCGGCTTAGTGCAAAATCACCGCTCCACCGGGGTAAACCCGGCGGTGGCGGGAAGTTCGTGGTCTTGTCGCCGAGGTAGTGCAAAATCACCGCTCCACCGGGGTGAACGCGCCGAAGGCGGACGGGGCGGCACAGGAGCCGGGTCATGCGTCAGTTGGTTGGAGGCATCGCCTCGTTAGAGACCTTATGGGCCGAGATTTGATGATCTTGAGTCAAGTTTTTGCATCGAATTACGCATGGGGCGTGAGGGAAGTGCAGAGGGGCATGCGATTGGGGTTGCGCGCGGTCCGTTCGGAGAACAGACCTACCTTTGCCGCCCACCTGGATATCGGGTGGCGCCGCCGATCGCTCTTTGGGCGGCACAGGTGGAGCGTTTCCCGAAACGTGACCGCCCCGGAATCCGTCAGTTGGTTGGAGGTCACACCTCGTCAATTTTTCACGTTGTAACATCCGCGCACGGTGCGCGCATGTTTTCCCGAAACCCCACTCCGTGAACCCTCCACCTTGCGGCCGGCCGTAGGCCGGATCACGAAGTCTTCTTGCGGACCACCTTGCGCATGCTGGGGATCAACACCGCCAATGTCCCCAGCAAAATCGGCAAACTGACAATCGCGAATCCGAGCAACCCGCTCTTGGCCAACAACAATGGATAGCCAACGACCGATGCCTGGCCGAATCGCGCCGCCGCGCCGGCACTCGCCGGCGACGCCACCGCCAGCAACATGATAACCGCGATCAGCCAACTACCAAACCGGATCCGGGAAAATCGCTTCATGATGGCCCTGTCTCAAAACCGTTGATCGATCGTCATTCGCCCATCGCCACGAACCACCATTGTAGTTCACGATCGCCAAGAATCCAAACCCGCTCGACATGGAATTATGCCACCAGGGCGTAACCGTTCACGGGTTTCCGAAATCCACGGCGCCGTACGATCATGAGTCCGGGGAGCAGATAGGGCCAGAACATGAAATAGTCACGAGCGGTTACACCGGACTATTCTCCACCCGACTGCGGATCAGGTCTATGTGGCGACGAAGAAGCGGAGTCCGCAGATTTCACGTCGGACTGTGTACCGAGTCCTCGGCACGCTGGTGGAATTCGGGGTGATTCGCCGCGTTCACCATCCAGGCGCGCAGGCCCGGTTTGACGGAATGATCCATCGCCACCACCACTTGGTCTGCACTCGATGCAATAAGATCGTCGACTTCGAGAGCCACGATTTGGACGAACTAGCATTACCCAAGGGCAAGCCGCACGGATTTGACCTTTGCGATTATTCCGTCCAGCTCATGGGAGTTTGTCCGCAGTGCAGGAAGGAAGAAAAGAAATAGTCGTTGACGGCATCCACCGTCTCATTCGGTGTCCTGTTCGTGGGACCGCTGGAGCGATCATTGCGTTCAAAACACGCGAGGTGTTCTCAGCTTGCCTGTCGTATGTCAACAGTCAACCATGGGGAACTTACAGGGATCTTTCGATATAGCCATGCGCGACGCGGAGGCCGGCGAAGCCAGATCGCCGAGGGGCCGAGTCAGTTCAAACAAGCTCGGGAATTTGGCATCCGCCGGGTTGTACTCGAAATTGGAGACCGTACCTTCCTTGTGGCTGTGCTTGTACATGACGTTCTTCATTAAATCGTAGCCGCGAAAAGCCTAGGACTCTGCGTGTCCCTAACGCGCCGCGTTTGCTACGCACTCGCAGTGGTTTGGCGGGTGCGACGGGTGTTACTTAGCGCGGGGTTGTGAACCTGGGGAGCCTCTTCACTCCGCGGCACCAGCGCGCCACTTGCTATCCCGTCTGTTCGTAGAACAAGCGAAATGTCCTTCCAACTTCCTTCCACGATAAGCAACCCACCCATACGGCCCAAGTGGACTCGCCCGACCGCAGTCGACCTGTCAGCCATTTTTCCTCAGAACCCGGCGTCGCGGCCGTGGATTCCGTTCTGACCGAGGGCTTGCGAACCGGCACAGCCGCGAATTCTGCCCGACGATATTGCGCTGTCGGCGCACGTGGTGATATGTCCTGTCGGTGCACTTGTTTTGATTTACCAAAACGGTAAACTATAATGTAGTGAGGGTCGATTATGGAAATACGCTTTACTTCACGGAAGATGCAGAAATTGTGTGATTCCGATAAAGAGATGCGAGCCAAGCTGGGGCCTCGGTTAGCGGAGAAGCTCAAGCAGCGACTGGGCGAACTGAGGGCCGCAGTGTCGCTTGAAGACATGCGCAGCATTCCGGCAGCGCGCTGCCATGAACTGAGTCAGGACCGAAAAGGCCAACTGGCTGTCGATCTGGTCCACCCGAAGCGGCTCGTTTTTGAACCGGATCATGATCTGGTTCCCGAGAAACCTGATGGGGGTTTGGATTGGTCACGTGTCAGCGAGGTCGTGATCCGCGAAGTCGTCGACTACCACTAGCATCGAAAAGTGACGGCCGTCACCCTACTCGCGGCGCTACACAATATGCGCTCGGTTGCACGGGGAGCAATGTAAGCCAGCTACTGAGTTGTGGCAGCGGAGGATGGACTTTTGGCAGGCAAAAGAGTGAAAGAGACAAAACGTTACGCATACGATCCTGACTATGCGGTCCCCCCGGGACAAACGCTACAGGAGACGATCGATGCGTTGGGGATTGATCAAAAAGAACTCG
>CAZSOG010000499.1:0-4987 GCA_964607555.1 uncultured Pirellulaceae bacterium
CAGAGAAAAAACGTACACCGCGCCCGACCGGCGGTTGAGCTCACACTTGGAGCCCCTTGGCGGGAACACGGTGTTCCGCGCGTTACACACTCTCGCACCGCCAGGCAAACATGTCGAGATTATAGACGATGAAACGCCAAGAAGTGACACCTCACGGCTGGAAAACAACAAAAAAAAAGACGCGTCGTGGCCACGGGTTGCCCCCGCGCCCCGGGTGTTACCCAGTGGACCGGAGGGAATAACAGGGTTTCAGGGCCGCAACGTGCCATGGGATAGCGCGGGCGATTGTACAAGGCTGTCACCAAACTGCCTCGACAGGGCGGATATCCGCTTCATCGACGGACGCGGACGTCCATCGTACACACTTGAACCAGAGCTTGGGACGGGCTCTAAGAGTAAAAGCAACACAGGGCCGCGGCCCGTGTTGCCGCGCCGATAACGGCAGATCCAGCCCCTGGTCTATGCCAACGCCGTCTTCCCGCCCGGCTCAAGAACGATCGGCTCGCTCGACGTCTGATCGCGGACCGTGCGCGCCCAGGCGGCCGCATCTTGTTCAATCGGCGGCCACGTATTGTAGTGGTTTGGAATAACCCGTTTCGGACCGATCATCTTGACGGCTTCCAAGGCATCCACGGGTCCCATCGTGAACAAATCACCGATTGGCAGAATGGCCAGGTCCACGCCGCCGGCGATCAGCCGCATGTCGGAAAACAACGCCGTGTCGCACGCGAAATAGAGCGTGCCGTCAGCAAGTGTCAAGAGGAAACCGCCCGGGTTCCCACCGTCCGCGCCGTCCGGCAATTGCGAACTATGCCAGGCAATTGTCATCTTCACGGTACCGAATGGCAACGACACTCTTCCGCCCAGATTCATCCCCAACGTGTTCTCAATGCCGTGTTTGTTCGCCAACCACTGCGTGATTTCAAAGTTCGCGATGACTTGGGCTCCAGTGCGCCGCGCGATCGACACCACATCCGCGACGTGATCATAGTGACCATGCGACACGAGAATGAAATCAGCAGAAACGTCTTCAGCCTTGACCGGAGCGGTGGGCGAATCGTTCAAGAACGGATCCAGCAGAACCGTGGTTTGACCGATCTGCATGAACCAACTGCCGTGTCCGAGCCATGTTAATTCCGTTGCCATGAGCTAGCTCCCGAAATTCGATCAAGAAGGTGTCACGATACTACGACCTCAACCACAACCCAGCCAAGCATGACCGACAACACACCGATCAGCTGTCGCGCATGCCTAGTTTTTCCTTCATCTTGCGTTTGTACAGCTGAACTCCCGGCTGGCCGTACGGATTGACTCCGATCAGTCGGCCCTCAACCACCGTCGCCAGCATCATCATTTGGAAGAACTGGCCCAGATGATATTCGTCCACCGCGGGGAGATGCAGGTTCGCCGTCGGGCGCCCGCCTTCGCGATAGGCCTGGTTCGTGCCTTTGATCGCGGCATCCATGAGATCCGGCAACGTCTTGTCGGCGATCTGGTTCAAATCGTCCTGGTTCAGTTCGCTGGGGCCGACTTTCAGTGGCCGGGTACGCCATTGATCAACAATCAGATTCGTATGGAGCTTGTCGAACCGGCCCTCCTGATGTTGCTGGGCCCGGGAATGCAAATCCCGCGTATTCACCGCGGTGATCGGCGTCGCCCCCTTTTTCTGTTTTCCAAGGCTCTCGGCCAACAACTGGTCATACCACAATCCAACCGACTCGAGCGCTTTGGACCATGCCGAGAGGACACGAATCGTCGCGCCCCGTTGCGTCTCCAGCAGATGGCTCACACCCACATACTGTAAGACGACATTATCCGCGAGCGGCGCCGACTGGAAATGTTCGTTCATCGCCATGGCACCGTCCAGTAACTTGACGACATCCAGACCAAGAATCGCCGCCGGCAGCAAGCCGACCGGAGAGAGCACGGAAAAACGCCCGCCGACGCCGTTCGGCACGGAAAACTGGTCAAGGCAATCCAGCTCGGCCGCCAAATCCCGAAGTTTGCCTTCATCACCAGTTACCGGGACAATCAGCTGTCCCAATCGTTTTGAGTCTCCGTCGACGGCCTCGCGCAGAAGCGCCAGAAGCTGTCGGAAAGCAACCGCCGTTTCGATCGTCCCACCACTCTTGCTGATCACGACAATGGCCCACGGATCGTCCGGTGCATCGGCACGCGCGCCGACACCCAACAGGTCGCGAAGCCCGTTGGCCGCGTCGTTGTCCACGTTGTTGCCCTCGAAATACACGCGCGGCCGATTGCCGCGACGATCGCGCGGCAGTTCGTTGTAATACGGGTGGCAACAGGCGTCCATGAGCGCGCGCGCCCCCATGTAGGAGCCCCCAATCCCCAACACCACAACGCGATCGACCGCGCGGGCCAGACGGTCCGCGGCAGTAAGGATTTTCCCCAATTCGCTGGCCGTCCCCCGCGCATCGTAGTCTTGCCGAAGACGCTCCGGCAGCTGATAAAAGGCCGCATCCAGAGGATCTTTCTCCACGGGAATCGGTGCGCCACCATTGAGGAGATCAACATCCGTCACGGTAACTTCTTGCCAGGCGGCCGCTAATGCCGGCGCGAGACCATCCAGTTGCTGCCTGGAAATCCCGGTTGCATCCAAGAACGCCCCGGTCGGATCATAACGAATCGGTTCACGTACGTCGCTCATTTTTGTGCTTAACCTCACAAGTGAAAGTCATCGGCCCGACGTGCTTGCCCCGCTCTTGCTCGACGCACGCTCGAATCACGCCGATTTCGGTCTCGGTTGAGCCCGTTCCAAGTACCGGCGCGACCACGGAGCGAAGTTCAGCCGCTGCCCCACGTTCTACATGAGAATATCCGAATTTTCCATGGGGGCCCCTCGGCACGGGCTGCCGCGGAAGGACAAAACGCTCGAATCCAGGTCAAGGTCATCTTGTATCCGCTCGTCTTTTTGCTAACACATGAGGGTGTAGATCTTTCAATTGCTAATTTCTAATCTTCGCATCATGCAAGAATGTCAACGGAATCCGAACTTCACCACCACTAACGGTCTGGAATATCATTCCTCGACCCCTCACTAGAAAGCGATTGCGATGGATATTCACACGCTAACCAAAGAGCTCAAAATCAAGAACGATACGAAAATCGTCATGCTCGTGGCGGACGGGGTGGGCGGATTGCCGTTAACCGCCGACGGCAAGACCGAACTCGAAACGGCCAAGACGCCGTATCTCGATGAATTGGCGGTGCGCGGCGTGCAGGGAGCAAGTATCCCGGTATTGCCCGGAATCACGCCCGGCAGCGGCCCCGGGCACCTGGGACTGTTCGGCTACGATCCACTACAGTATGTCATCGGTCGCGGGGCACTGGAAGCGACCGGAATCGGATTTGAATTGCAGCCGAAGGACGTAGCCGTACGTTGTAATTTCTGCACGCTCGACGCGCAGGACAACATCAGCGATCGCCGTGCCGGCCGGATTCCAACCGAAGAAAGCACGCCACTGGTTGAAAAACTGAATCAAATCACGATTCCCGGTGTTGAAACATTCGTTGCCCCCGTCAAGGAGCACCGCTTTGTCGTCGTGTTCCGAGGCGAAAACCTGGGTGATCACGTGGCGGACACGGATCCCCAAGCCACCGGTGTGCCCCCGCTAGCCCCGGTCGCGTCAGATCCGGGAAGCGAACGAACTGTTGAAGTGGCGCTCGAATTCCTAGACCAAAGTCGAGCGATTCTCGCCGATCAACCGAAAGCCAATTTCTTGACAATGCGAGGATTCGCGGCGAAACCGGCACTGCCAACTTACGAGCAAGTCTATGGATTGCGTGCCGCGGCCGTTGCCGTCTATCCAATGTACAAGGGACTGGCAAGATTGGTGGGCATGGACATCGTCGGTCAGGCTACGACTCTGGACGAACAGATTCAGCTACTCGACCAACACTGGGCCGAATACGACTTCTTTTTCGTGCACTTCAAGTACACGGACAGCACTGGGGAAGACGGCAACTTCGACGGCAAGGTCCAAAAAATCGAGCAATTGGATGCCGCCATTCCAGCGATCGAGGGACTCTATCCCGACGTACTAATTGTCACCGGTGACCACAGCACGCCGGCTTATCTGAAAAGCCACAGTTGGCACCCCGTTCCAACGTTGCTCGTGTCCGATCGGTGTCGTCCTGATCCGTGCCACCAGTTCAACGAATCCGAGTGCTTGCGCGGTGGACTCGGCCAGTTCGAAGCCAAGTACCTGATGATGTTGGCACTCGCCAACGCCGGACGACTCGGCAAGTACGGGGCGTAAACTCACGGTATCAACCGGGCATTGAGCCAGTTCGCGTGGTCCCAGACGTCCGCTTGGTCGGCGAAGTCGACGATCAACGCGAGCCGTTTGGCGGTGCGCACATCAACACGCATGGAAATCGCCGGCTGGTTGCCACGCACGATCGGACTCGCATACGCCTGGCGCCATGTACCCTGGGCGCCTTGCACGTACACACGGAACATAACACTGCCCTGAGAGTCCGCCTGTTGGTCGATTGCCAGCTCCGCTTGCAGCCAGTGAAAGGCACGCGGCAATTCGTACGCCAGACGGGCACTACTGTGCATACCAAGCCCCTTGGACAGTACGGTCCCTTGCCGGCGCAGCAGACCGCCCGTAACACTCCGGTCCAAACGATACGACCATGGAACATCCAAGTAAGGAATATGTTTATACCCGAGCGGCTCCAGATCCGACAAATAGACGACTTGCGTGTTCATCGGTTGGATGAACACGACGTCGCGCCACGGATTCTCGCCACCCGATGTTGGTTCGGTTTTCAGCCGAACGGCGCCGCCAAGCTGGACGTCCAAAGCACGACCCTGGCGCGTGACCTGATTCGCGTACAACCGGCTGCCGTCCCGCAATCCCACCACGATCCCCGCGTTTGAACTCGATCGCGCCATGCCGTTCGGATGGCGCGGCACAATGGCCACGACGCGATCGAGCCTGATCGAAACGGCTGCCCC
>CAZSOG010000500.1:0-4979 GCA_964607555.1 uncultured Pirellulaceae bacterium
CGAGCCGGCACGAACATGGTTAAAACTCCGATCCTCCAACATGACCGACCAAGAAGAAGATGCTGATGTCAGAAGGCGTTAGGCCACAAGCCGTACGACGGCAGATTCGTGATGCGCGTCCCGAACCCCCGGTGGACGCGCGGCGCGCGGCGGAGGCCGTTGTATGCTCGAAGTGTGGCGTGGCCAACGCCTCGGCACGCCGATTTTGTAGCCAATGTGGGTTCGTATTGTGGAAGCCGTGTCCAAAGTGCGAAAACGAATGTCCCGCTGGAGAATCGTTTTGTGGTAATTGTGGCGCCGACTTGATCGCGTTCGAAAAAGAACTGGTCAAGCAACATGAGCGGCGACTAAATGACATTCAAGCCATGATCCAACGCTTCGAATTCAACGACGCAATGCTCGGTCTGCATGCACTCGCGGCCGGACAAACGCATCCATGCCTCGAGGCACTCCACGTTGTGACGAAGCGGCTCATCGGTCAGGTCTCGGCCGAACGCGACCGCTTGTTACAACTGGTCGAGTCGGTAAACGACCGGGCGGGCCAATTGCTGAAGGAATGCGCGTATGAAGCAGCGGTCAAGCAGCTCGAGTCCATTCCGGCTCCCTGGCGCCCTGAAAACGTCCGGAACCTGATCGCCGAGTCCCAAGACAAAGCGCGGGAAGTGGCGACACTCAAGCTGCAGCTTCGCCAACGCGAGGGTGTCGATAACCATCAACGGCTTGCGGCGATTCGGCAGCTGCTGATCTTGAAGCCAAAGGATGCGCAGATTCGACAATGGGCCGAACAACTCCGCGATCATGTGCTCAAGATCGCGCGGCGGAAGATCCAAAACCATGAATATGCGAAAGCGGCCAGATTGCTGAGTGAGCTGCCGAAGAGCGTGCGTGCCGGCGCCGTCGTTGACGCCGAGCGCCAAGCCACTGAGCTTGATTTCCTCGCCTCCGAACTGGAACTCGCTCCCGAAGTTACCGATGTGGTTTTGCACGCCGGACGCCGGCTCGTGCAACTGGACGCCGGGAATAAACGAGCCGAGGCTCGGCTCCGGGAAATACTCAAACGCAAGAAGGTTCTGGAAGCCAATTCGCCGGGGCACCCGATTCCCTGGGTGGCGTGCCCCAAGACAACGCCGTTCGGCATCCCGGTCGAACACGGTGGGATGCCGCGTCGCACGCGCTTCGCGTCCGCGGAGGCCGAGCACGCATTTGCGCCCGATCCAGGCCGGTTCTATGCCGCCTGTGGGCTGGCCCTGCAAGGCCTGGAACATGCGAACGTCGCGCTGAATGTGTTGTCATCGGATAACCAAAGCGTGATGTCCCTGCTCCGGCGACCGATTCGCGCCCGGCCCGCCTCGAGTGCTTGGGGGCTCGCGGTGGGAGCTCTGGGAATCGCCGCCGTCCGGATGGTGCGTCAAGATGGGGACCGGCCCGCCATCGAGCAATGCGTGTTCGTGCCGCATCCACAGCCTCTGACGCATCCCAATATCAAGTCGAAGCAGCGTGCCTCGGTGCTCCATACCCTGCGTGTCTTCACGGCGTGTTACAAGATCGACAGCGCGGAACCCGTCGTCGCGCAATTGCCGGCGGCACGGACCTTGGTTCGATATTTGCGCGTGCCGAACGTACGCGACAAGAAACTTCGTGAACTGATCAACTACGAGGCCTGCCACCAGATCCCATTTCCGCTTGAACACGTGGCATTCGATACACGCCTTTTCGACCTTCCCGATTTGCCGACCGGGATTGGACAACGCCATGCCATCCTCGTTGCCGCGACATCCGATGAGATCGATCAACAGCGAGCGATTTACGAAAACGCCGAGATCGCTCTCTATGCACTGCAATGCGAAGCGGTGGCCGTCCACAACTGGGTGCATCATGAGTTCCTTCAGTCCGATGCCGAACAGCTCAGTGAACAGGATCGGCAATCGGTGGTCACGTTGCACATCGGCCACGAGTATTCCAGTTTTATCGTCAGTTCCGGGGATGGCGTCTGGTTTCAGACCACGCGCCCGGCAGGTGATGATTTCGTCAAAGGTCTGGTGGAGCGTTTCCAACTAACGCATGATGTGGCGCGGCAAGTGCTTCACAGCCCCTATAAGGCAAAGCGGATGAGCGACGTGCATGAGCAGAATTGCCGACTCTACGCCAATCTGGTCAGCCAATTCCCTCGGACGTTGGCGGAAGCAAGGAAATCGTTACCCGCCGTCGAGATCCGACAGATGCTCGTCACGGGAGAATCCGGGCGTATTCCTGGCCTGCTGCGTTTTCTCCGGTTCGGCCGCTGAAGATTTCCTCGCGACGGAGAATATCAGTGCAAATGAAAATGGGACGAAGCAACACCGACAATGGATCGGTTGGACACCAAGGGAAGCGTTGGTCACGGGGGCCTCGAGTGGCTCCCGTGCGAAGTAACCGCATGGCGAACTTCCTGCTCATGGTGCTCGCCACGGTGCTCTTTACCGGATGTCTTGGGGGTCTGGATCAGGATGACATGCGCCGGCACGCGATCCGCCGCGCACGGGATAAGAAACCGGAAACGACGGCCCAAAGAAAACCTGGTGCCGATGCAAGGTCATCCCCGACCAAATCCACGCACATGCCCCCGAAACCGGCGCAACCCCCGCCGACAAAACCAGCAGCCGCCACGTCGCCCGTGCCGCCGTCTGCTGCCGAGGGAGCGGCGCAGACAAACGAGGCAACCAAGTCAGGGCCCGCACTTGGTTTACTGCAACGCGCGCCGATCCCCGCGGAACCGCTGAATCTGGTGGAACGCCGTAAACGCACGATCGATAACCTGACGAAAATCGGCGCCTCGATTGCTCAGTACGTGCACGATAACCACCGTCTGTTTCCGCAGGCCATTCGTGACACGCGCGGCAATCCCGTGCTCAGCTGGCGAGTCGCCTTGCTCCCCTACCTCGGCTACCAGGATCTGTATCGGCAATTCCGCCTCTATGAGCCTTGGGATAGCGCGCACAACCAGCAATTAGCGGCGTATATACCGGCGGAATACCAGTCCCCCGAACGGTTCGACACGAGGACCAACTACCTGGTTCCGGAAGGCGCGGCGACGCCTTTCCATGGCAAGTTCGGCATCCCCCGGATTCGCGTGGAAGATGGTCTTGCCAATACCGTCGCCGTAGTCGAGAGCGATGAAGATTCCGCCGTTTCGTGGACGCGTCCAAAGGACCTGAAATACTCGCTTCGAACAGTCCGCGACCACCTGGGCCACTTGCGGCAAGATGGGTTCTTCGCGACCTGGTGCGACGGCACCGTCAGCCGTGTCACGAAAGACGCCAACGGCCGCGACTTGAAAGCCATCTTCACGTATGAAAGTGGCGATGCCTTTTCGCGCGCTCCGGTGCGTGCCGACGCGACGCCGGCTGTCGCCGTCAACGATGCCACGGCCGCGGTCCAGTCGGAACCTAAAGGGTCCGACGGCGGCGGCGCGAGCACCTCGTCGACGGCCGCTTCGTCACGAACCGTGAAGCCGGACCGTACGACGGAACGCGGCGCGACCACCGTCGCGCCGCGCGATCGCCAACTGCCGGTTCCCGATCTGGAGCACCTGGCCGCCGCACGTGCGTTGGCGGCGGAGATCTATCGAGAGAAATACAATCAGGCGCGGACGGCCCCCCAGCGTCAGGCACTCGCTCGCAAACTGCTCGGCGAAGCCGCCAAATCGGTCGACGATCCTCCCAGCCAGTACGTATTGCTGGAGATTGCCATCAAAATCGCGACTGAAGCGGGGGACCGCCCGACGGCCCTGGCCGCAGTCGATCAAATCGTCACGCGCTTCGATGTCGATCCGTTCGATGTGAAATACGAAGTGTTGACGAAATTCGCGCGCCGGAAACGGCGTTCCGGTAGTGCATCGGTGCTGGAGACGGCGCGTCAGCTGCTGCGGTTGGCGCTGGATCGCGACGCGTTCGACAAAGCCGAGGAACTCTGTCATATCGCGCTGGCCGAAGCCAACAGATTGAGCGATGTGGAGACCGTGCGAGTCCTGCACGACACGAAAGACCGAATTAGCGATGCCCGAACGGCCTATTCGAAATTGCGTCGCACTTTGGACGCGGTTCAGAACGTGAATGATCCACGAGTTAATCTGGAAGCCGGAAAATATTACTGTCTCATCAAAGGAGATTGGCAACGTGGACTTCCCCTTCTGGCCAAGAGTGGCGATGCGCGACTTGAAGAAATTGCCCGTCAGGAAGCGCTTCAGCCCGCCGTCGCACACGATCAGGTGCAATTGGCGAATCGTTGGTGGGCCTTGGCTGAAGATAGCCACTCGGGTGGCCAAGGCGCTAGGCAACGGGCGGCTTATTGGTACGCACAAGCACTGAAAACACTACCGCACGGATTGCTCAGAATAAAAGCCGAAATGCGCGTCCAGCAAGTGACGACCGCGCGCTAACCAATTCACCACTCGTTTGCAGAACGAGTCGACAAAATCCGGAAAATGGAAAAGTGGGGCCATTAGAGACCGTATGGGCGGAAATTTGATGATCTTGAGTCAAGTTTTCGCATCGCACTACGCATAGGTTGTGGACGGGGTGCCGACGGACAAGGATGTCCATCGTACCTGGCACCCCGAACACGGTCGGCCCCACGGCTGCCACCGCCTGGGGATCCGTCCGTTGGTTGGAGGCAACGCCGCGTTAGACCGTTAGTAGTGGCGAAGTTCGAATTTTGTTCGCGCTTTTGGGCCATGGAAGGATAGGAGTTAGGATTTAGATTCTTAGGCTGTAGGATGTGCGCACGGTGCGCGCAAGTTTCGAAGCGAACAACGGGAGTGCTGCGCATGCGAGGGCGTGCTCCCTTATGGGTTGCGGGCCTGGCGCGTTAGGAGTTCGTGCGCGGCGGGAACGGCAGCGTGCGAAACAGACGCTCCACGCAGTCAAGCTGCGTGGGGGCGACGATCTTCATTACGACGTGGCTACGGCTAAATCTGCCTCCACCGAGACAAGCTCGGTGGG
>CAZSOG010000501.1:0-4979 GCA_964607555.1 uncultured Pirellulaceae bacterium
CCTATGGCGGATTTATCCCGGTGGAGCACATGATTTTGCACTACACGCGTCCCGCACCCCCCATATCTTCCTGTCCGTCCGCCTACGACCGATTTATCCCGGTGGAACGGTGATTCTGCACTACCCGCGACCTTCGCCAACGGAGTGCGGATGACCGCGCCGCCCGATGGAATCGCGTCACGGTGCGTGGTATTCTTGTCTACATGAAATCGAAGGCACCCTGGAATCTCGGCGGCGCGACGCATGCCAGCGCCGCGGAGCTCCCGTTCCGCTTTCACCGGCCGGATACTGCATGTGGATTGGTGGCAAGATCTTGGGTGTCTGAGACTCACTCTGCTGTCCGCCCGTTGCCGTCTCCCCGTGAAGGCGTGGAGGTCGTTCTTCACGCCAACCGCAGCTCCAACAGCTTCGGGACACGGTGACTGATCAGCCGCTCCAGTCCACCACGAGTCGCGACGGATGCCGGATCGACGTGCCAACGTTTGAGTGCGTTTCCGTGGTGACTGTTGATTTCGAGTGACTGTTACGCGCGGAGACTATATGATAATCCATGACCAACGAATGACACCGAGCACGAGGACAACAGGATGACAAGACGGCGCATTTTATGCGTGGCAATCGCGCTGATTGTGGCTCACCGAGTCGGGCAATGCCAGTCGGTGCGACAAAGCGCCCGGCAAATCCCGGTCGTTCGGGAAGTTGGTGTTGTCGTGGTCGGCGGGTCGGTCGGGGCGGTGGCCTCGGCAGTCGCGGCGGCGGAACGCGGGTTCAGAGTCATGCTCATCGCGCCACGCACCTATCTCGGCGATAGCCAAGTCGTGCCCGTACTTGTTGAGGCATTGCGGCAGGTCAAGCAGTGGGATGCGAAGGTCTACCAGGGAGCAATGGCCGAATACGCGCACTTGCCGACGCCGGTTGACGCTTTGATTCTAGCGCTGGGCCATACTCACGATCGTCGCGCCACGCCGGCCGTTCTTGAGTGGCTTGCCAGGCTGGATGCGGACGTCACACTATCGCACCATCGAGCGGTCGCGTTGGCTCTGGAACAACTCCATGATCCGCGCGCGGCGTCACCCATTGCGCAACTCCTGCGCAAACCGGGCATGCGCGGGCATGCCCTGACCCGCCTCGAGCCATTGTACAGCCGGCAGCCACGGCGACGACGGCGGCTAGGTCCATTGCGCGAAATCGTTCTGGCGCGCGCCTTGTACAAGTGCGGCGACGACCAGGGTTTGGGCGCGCGAATCCTGAAAGAATATCAGCAAGATATACGCGGTCTCTTCGCTCGACACGCCACCGCCGTGCTCGAGAATCCCGCACCGTAACCCGTTGGAATCGCGTCTGAAGGCGGATAGGTGGCGCCAACCACCAGAATCTCAAACACGCCACTACGGACTACTTCGTCCAGTTTCCCGAAAATCGCTGAGCGTGGAAGAACCAAACCACTGATTGACCGGTCTGCCCGGATATATGCGTGTCCTGCCTCGAGGTTGTTCTCAGCGGCCTTGGTAGTCCATAATGGTACCATCCTCCTCGACGCAGGATTCCAAGACTCATGCAGTGGTCACGCAGCTATCGTCTTCGGCGTTTACAGGCGTACGCGCATTATCTGCGCGGCCCGTTTGTCGCGTTCTTGCCGTTGCTGCTGACCCTGATCGCGCTGTTGCTGCTTGGCGGTTACTGCTTCCAACACTATTACCGCCACGAACGGCCGAACTCTCACCTCTCACCTGGTGCCACGACCACGGTCTGGTTCAGTACGGGTGCGGTGGCCGGCCAGCGCACGGTGTGGTCATCCGCGAAACGGGCTTCCACGTAGTATTCCAGCCCGGTGCCGTTCGCCGTGGGCAGACTCACGCGATAAACGGCCCGTTGCACGTGCCGGCATGGAAGTGTCTGAAACTCACCCACACCCAGCTCACGCCATTTGCACTGGACGGATTCAGGTGGTGCCGGCGCCGGGACGAGCACCTTGATTGTTAGCGTTTCCCCTTGTTGCACGTGCGATCGTTTGGTCGGTACGATCACTCGTGCATCCCCGCAATAAGTACCGCGCAGCGCCGCATCGCGCGGCAAGCCATGACCTAGAACTTGCGCCAGTTTCGCGTCATGGGCATCGATAAAATGGAGCTGGCGACGTGTGTGTTGCTCCAGGTTCGCAATCGTCCCCATTTCACCTGGAGTCGACACGACCGCTATCTGCCACGTCAGCATGCGTTCCCACGCGCGCGCCAATTCGACACGCACGCGCAACGCCTTTTCGGCCAGGTCCTTTTTCGCGGCTGGATCAGGCTGCTTGTCCATCTGCTTGACGAGCTGGTCAAGCTGACCGCGCAGGCACCCAAGATGGCCAACCGCGCGAAGATAGCGGAATGTATTGAGCCAATAGTCAAACCGCTCGAGGTTGCCGGCGCCCTGCACCTTCGAACGCTCCGCTTCGAATCGATCGACAAACGTGTAGTGTGCTTTCTCGGTTTCCCACGGCGCGTTATTGATGGCGATCCCCCCAGGTCCACCGATCCATGTAGCCGGACGAGGCAAGTGCGAGGCTCGGTGCTTGTCGTACTGGCCCGGACCGCCGTCAAGTTGAGTGAACATAGCGGCCAGTGTCGGGCTGACCTCCGGGCCGAATTGAGCTCGACACCAGTCGCGATAAAAGTCGCCACTCGGCATGTCACGTGGCTTGTCGGGAAACGGGTCCATGTTCGCCGGCGGTAAATCGGCCGCATAGTCCTTGACCTTCGGTCCGCCACAGTTGATCTTGCGCGTCGCGCCCGGCCCTGCCACGATCATTCCGGCAATGAATGGGTACTCGACCTGCTTGACGAACTCGATGTTCAGCACACCGTCGGTCACGCCGACATGGTCGAACGTCAAGTCGAGTGCCCGGTTCTTGCCGACCTTGGCGAAAACATCCAGTCGATCGATCACGCGTTTGTCCTGCAGCTTGACGCCAAAGACGCGCTTCCCCGCCTCCCCGTAATGGATCTCACAGAACTGGAGCGTGACTTGATACGATCCGTTCGGGACCTTCAGCCGATAGGCCTGCACGTTGTACCGGCACGATTGATAGATCTTCGGCTTGTCGGTTTCCGCGATTTGATTGTGGGAGTAGTTGGCGACGCTGCCGCCAACATGGATGTCCACGCGTTTTGGCTCGGGCAATACGATCGGCCGCCCGAAATCGCGGTTCCAGGTTCGCTGTTTCCAGCCGGCATCGGCCAACGCCGCGACATTGGGGCCCAAGACCTTGGTGCGCCAGTGGATCCCCATCAACCCGGTGCACCCATACCCGAGTGCGTCCGCGGCATCACGGCGCAAACGGCCCACCCAAAGTTGTGGAATCGTCAGCGCGGGGTCATCTTCCATCCAGGGAATCGCCCATTTGGGGCGGTCCTTGATCCGCGCGAATCCAGGCTCGACCGGTGTGAACCCGACCTCTCGGTTAATGCAGCTCAAGGCGACCGACTTGGGCAGCGTCTTGTCGAATAAGCCCCGGTCGCTCGGCGGTCCAAGCACCCAGCCGCATGTCGCGAAACCGAATGGCGCCCCCACGTGGTCGAGTGCCTTCAGGGCGATTTGAATGTCATCCACGGTCGCGTCAACCTGTTTTGTATTCGCGCCGCTCCATGTCCAGCCTTCGGGCGTCCAGAGCCAGTAATAGTCGATGGGAAACGTCCGCGCGATACGCGTGAACATCCCTTCGTACAACAGACGTGCCGTGTCCGGATTGGCCGGGTCGAGCCCCTTGGCCTTGACGTGTTCTTGCACTCCTTTCGGAATCGTCAGCGGGGTTTCCGTCCCAACGCACACTTTGATTCCGAGCCGGCGCCCGTGAGTGAACGCGTCGCGCAACATCTTCCCGGCCCGGTTGAATACGAGGTTACAGGCCGCCGGTGTTTTTGGCTTGGGACGGCAGCCTTCGGTTACCTCGGGACCGTAGTCGTCGGTGTCGAACAACAGCGCGGCGCCGGCGCAAAACTGGCTGGTCCGCGTCGAAGCGTAACCCCACGCGCCTCCTTCCGTGCTGGCCCATCGACTCGGATAGCTGAATTTGACATTGCCGTCGGAGTCGACGTCATCGGGCATACCGATCCAGATCAACGGCTCGGGGCCCACCCCGCCTTCGGGATAGCAATGCAGTCCGAACCAGTTCATTCGCAGTTTGGCCATCTGTGACAAATAGGCTTTATAATCATCCGCCGACCACCAATCCGGCCCCTCGGTAAAATCATGGAACGGCTGAATGCCCCGATGCTGGAACAGAGGCTGTTCCGTCAAGTCAATCGCGGGCAGTTTCCATGTTATGCGCCGGTCCGGAACGACATCTCCGTCCAGGTAGAATCGGATCCCAAGTATCTCCGCGAACCGGTAAGCGCCGTACAGGACCGCGATCTCCGTCCCACCGGTAATGCCCAGCACACGGCGATTTCCGTCCGTATCCGTGCGCAGCCGGTACTGCTGGGCAGCAAGTGTCTGGTCGACCTGGGGCACGATCGCATCCCCTTCACCGGGAAGCTTGGCAACGATCGGTAGCAGCGTCCCGGTTCGCTGGTATGCGTAGCGCCGCAGTTCGCGCGCGGCAAGCACCATGACCGGTGTTTGGCTCGACGGACAGACGATCGACGCCTCGGCGGCGCACGACCGATGCACGGCGCGCAGATTGAACAATACGACAATGGCAACAAACGGGATCATTCGATGCATTTTCATACTCCTTGTAGATCAGAACCGACTCGGCAAATCCCCATTCCAGTATGCGCCCGCCAAACTCCTGCATCGTGTGCGCCCATTTGAGTCGACCAGTGTTGGCATCGTAGCAGCCGATGCGTCCATTGCCCGAAGTGACATATAGGCTTCCTTCGTCATAGGCAGGCGTGGCGCGCGACCCCGAGTGACTGCGCGAGTACGCCGCATCATGTTTTACTTGCCAGCGAATGTGTCCATTGGCATCGAGTGCAAACAACACCAAATCCGCG
>CAZSOG010000502.1:0-4975 GCA_964607555.1 uncultured Pirellulaceae bacterium
GCGCTGCGGAACAAGGGCGTACTCCCTTGTGGGTTGCGGGCCTCCCGCATTAGGAAGAAAGTGATTGAGTGGGGGTGGTCCGGGTGTCGTTGAGAGAATACAGCGCTGTGCGCGGATCTCCTGACCCCGCCCAGGAGCGACCGAAGGTCTCCAATGCATCGCCGTGCGTCAGTTGGTTGGAGGCAACGCTTCGTTAGTGTTCCTTTTCTTCTGGTCCGTGAACAGTGACCTTGGTACGTGTAACGAAACTGCTTCGGCAGGGCGTTTATCCGCATCTTCGACGGACGTGGACGTCCATCGTACGTGTTTGAAATCAGGTCTTGGGACAGGTCCTAAGAGCTAACCTCGCCATTCATGGCAAAATGGCCAAAGGCCGCGAACGGCTCCCGTTTTTTCCAAACCGGCGCTGTTGTTATCACGCACGTGGGGGCACGGTTTGATAGGGGCCGCGCCGCTGCCGGGGCCTTGTGCGATGCCACGCGGTTGTGTCAAATGACAGCTTCTTTTTTGTCCTCTGTTGCACGGCTTGTAAACGACCGCACATGTGTGGCTGGAAGTCAACTGGCCCGCGTGTTGTTCACGGCCAGCGGTGTGGTGAGGAAGAGAGCTCATGAAGACTCTGTTGCGCGTCGTGATTCTGTTGGCGATCGTCGGTGGTGGCGCCTACGGTTTGTGGTATTGGCAGAACCGGCCGCCGGCGAGCAACGACGGTCGATTGACGCTGTACGGCAACATTGACGTGCGCCAGGTGGAGTTGGCGATCAATGGCAATGATCGAATTGCCTGTCTGGCGGTGGAAGAAGGTGATCAGATCAAGAAAGGACAGTTATTGGCCAAGCTCGATACAAGGCGACTAGATCTGGTCGTCGAGCGTGCCAAGGCCCAGATCGCGACGCAGCAGCAGGTCGTTGCCCGACTCGAGGCTGGTTCTCGGCCCGAGGAGATTCGCAAGGCGGAAGCGGACGTTGTTGCGGCGGAGGCGATTGTCCGCGTCACCACGCAGACGTACAATCGGTACGCCGAACTGGTCAAGACGAACGCGGTATCCCATCAGCAGGTGGATGACGCCCGAATGGCCCTGGATTCGGCCAAAGCGAAACTCAAGGCGACCCAGGCGACGTTGGATCTGGTAAAAGCCGGGCCGCGCAAGGAGGATATCGCGCAAGCCAAGGCCATCCTGAAACGGATGGAAGTTGAGCTGGCCCAGGCCGAACATGATCTGAAGAACGCATCGCTTTACGCTCCGAACAATGGCGTTGTGCAGAATCGCATCCTCGAAGTCGGGGACATGGCTTCGCCGCAGAAACCGGTCTTTACCATTGCGCTGAACAATCCGGTGTGGGCGCGTGTTTATGTGTCGGAGGTGGATCTCGGTAGGGTCCATGAAGGGATGCAAGCGATCGTGCTGAGCGACAGCTTTCCAGGCAAAGAGTATGCCGGTTGGGTTGGCTTTATTTCACCGACGGCCGAATTCACGCCGAAGCCCGTTGAAACCGAGCAGCTGCGGACCAAACTGGTTTATCAAGTACGGGTGATGATCAAGAACCCCAACAACGAGTTGCGGCTGGGCATGCCGGTGACGGCTCGAGTGATGACGGAGGCCTCCGCTGCGGTACCAGACGCATCCGACGCGGTCGCGGTCCAGGCATGTGACGCGGCGCCCGGCTCGGATTCTGACACGCAATCGTCGACTCCCGGAAAATGACATGGCGAAACGGGAAGTTTCAGCAACCGGCCGTCCCGATAGTCGTGCGGCGGCATTGACACTTGTCGATGTTGCGAAGCAGTTTCGCTCGGGCCAACGCGTCGAGTCGGCATTGGTCGGTGTCACCTTGCAGGTGCCCGTGGGGAAGATCATTGGTCTGATTGGCCCGGATGGTGCCGGCAAGACGACCTTGATGCGATTGGTCGCGGGGTTGCTGACCATCGACGCGGGCACGATCACGGTCCTGGGGCTCGACGTTCGCGCCGATCCACTCGCTGTCCAGTCGACCGTTGGCTACATGCCCCAACGCTTTGGACTTTACGAGGATCTCACGGTTCAAGAAAACCTGGATCTTTATGCGGACTTGCAGGGTGTGCCACGTCGATTGCGTGCCGGACGTTACGAGGAACTGATGCACATGACGGGGTTGGCGCCCTTCACCGGGCGTCTGGCCGGTCGGTTATCCGGTGGCATGAAGCAGAAACTCGGCTTGGCATGCACATTGGTTCATCCGCCGAAGTTGTTGCTGCTGGACGAGCCGACGGTGGGCGTGGATCCCGTGTCACGCCGTGAATTATGGCAGATCGTCGACCGATTCGTGCGCGAAGAGGGTACGACGGTATTGCTCAGTACGGCATATCTCGACGAAGCGGAACGCTGCGACGAGCTGATTATCTTACATGAAGGCCGCTTGTTGGGGCATGGGCCGCCCGGCCAATTCACGGCGCCGCTGACCGGTCGTACGTTTCAAGTTCATGTGCCGCACATGAAGAACCGGGATGTCGAGGAGCGTCTTGCGTTTCAGTCCGGAGTCGTGGATGCCGTGATTCTGGGTGACGCGGTACGGCTGGTGTTGGCCGAACCGGTTCGCCCGGCGGTGCACGAGTGGTTGGCGGGCGAGTCGGATGTTTCGGTAAGCCCCGTTCCACCGCGATTCGAAGACGCATTCATCGCGATGCTTGGCGGTCGCGATTCCAATGGCTCACGGCTCCAACTCGACACAGCATCCCGGCCCGCGGACGACCGTATATCAGGGGCGCGAGCCGACGCCGCGCCGGCGCGGCGTCTGGTTGGCGCCGGCCAACGCCGCGGCCTGCTTGGCCGCCTGTTCGGATTGCACCGTGGCACGCGAACCAGTCCTCCCTCGGATCTCGTAATTCAAGTGCGTGATGTGCAGCGACGGTTCGGCGACTTCTACGCGGTCAAGGGCGTGACGTTTGATGTGCATCGCGGTGAAGTGTTCGGACTGCTCGGCGCCAATGGTGCGGGCAAGACAACGACCTTTCGCATGTTGTGTGGTTTACTGCCGGCAAGCTCCGGCCAATTGTCCGTGGCCGGAGTCGACGTGCGCCGCACCGCCGCAGCCGCGCGGGCCCGCATCGGCTACATGTCCCAGAAATTCTCGCTCTATGGTACGTTGAGTGTTGCGGATAATCTGCGTTTTTTCAGCAGCGCCTACGGGCTCGCGGGCCGCCGCCGTGCCGCGCGGATGAAATGGGCGAGCGATCAATTCGAACTGGCACCGGTTCTGGACAGTATGAGTGGGGCACTGCCACTTGGCTATAAGCAACGTCTTGCGTTGGCCTGTGCGCTGATGCACCAGCCGGAGATCTTGTTTCTGGACGAGCCAACGTCCGGAGTCGATCCGCTGGCGCGGCGCGAATTCTGGCACCGGATCAATGCGCTCGCACGCCAGGGCGTGACCGTGCTCGTGACAACGCACTTCATGGAGGAGGCCGAGTACTGTGACCGGATGGCGATCATGGTCCGTGGCGAGATATTGGCACTTGGAACGCCGCCCGAGATTAAACAGAGTGCCGTCACGCCGGAGAACCCCGCGCCGACGATGGAAACCGCGTTTATTCATTTAATCGAGTCCCATGATCAGCTGGTGGCATCATGAAAAGGGACGCTGAAACGACTCGGTCGCCGAAACGTCGTGGCGGCGCGGCAATGCGTTTGCGCGGTCTGGTGCGCAAGGAATTCTTGCAGATCATGCGCGACCCAAGCAGCCTGGCCATTGCGTTCGTCATGCCCGTGATCTTGTTGTTCTTGTTTGGGTATGGCGTGTCGCTGGATGCCGAGCACGTTCGGATCGGGCTGGTGATCGATACGCCGAGTGCCGATACGGCCAGTTTTCAAAGCGAATTGGAGCATTCCCGCTATTTCTCACCGACGCGCATCCATGGCATGCATGCGGCGCGACAGGCGATGCGCGCGCACCAGATCGATGCCGTGATCTATTTGCGTGACGACTTCTCGGAAAAACTGCGCCGACCGGGTGGCGCCGAGATTCAGTTGATCGTCAACGGCGTGGATGCGAATACCGCGCGGTTGACGATCGGTTATGTCCAGGGAGTCTACGGGAAATGGTTGGAGCAGCTTGGTAACGCCAGTGGGCGTTTGGCAATGATGCCGGTCCGGGTCGAGCCGCGGATCTGGTTCAATAGCAATCTACGCAGTCGGAACTTCCTGGTCCCTGGCCTGATCGCCGTGATCATGACACTGATCGGCGCGTTGTTGACGGCGCTGGTCGTGGCACGCGAGTGGGAACGAGGCACGATGGAAGCCATGCTGGTTACGCCGGTCGCGATGCGTGAGGTGCTGATCGGGAAGATCGTTCCTTACTTCATCCTCGGCGTTGGTGGCATGGCGTTGTCGGTCGCGATGGCACTGTGGCAATTTGGTGTTCCCTTGCGGGGGTCCGTATGGGTGCTGGCCCTTGGCACTGTTCTGTTCTTGCTCACGGCGCTCGGCATGGGCCTGCTTATCTCCACGGTAACACGCGTTCAATTTGTCGCGGCTCAAGTGGCGATCATCACGACCTTTTTGCCGGCATTTATTCTCTCGGGCTTCATTTTCGACGTGGGCAGCATGCCGGTCGCGATTCAGATGCTGACGCGCGTCATTCCAGCACGTTATTTCGTTTCCATACTTCAGACGGTGTTCCTGGCGGGCGACGTCTGGTCCATCTTCGTACCCAACGCTGTCGCGCTGGCGATCATGGCCACGTTGTTCCTGACGCTGACTCGGTGCAAGGCACGCAAGCGACTGGACTAAGAACTAATCTCCAAACTCAGCTCTGGATAGGTACGATGGACGTCCACGTCCGTCGAAGAAGTGGATCGACGCCCGGCGGAAGCAGTTTCGTAACACGTACTAATTGGACAGCGCTACTTTGTCTGTCACGAATGACGCAAGTCACTCCAATCGACGGAGTTACGCCCCCGCCCACCTTGTGTGGGTGGAGCGCATGATTGTGCACTACAG
>CAZSOG010000503.1:0-4959 GCA_964607555.1 uncultured Pirellulaceae bacterium
GCAGAATCACACGTTCCAGCGTGCCGGGATCCGTCAGTTGGTTGGAGGCAACGCCGCGTTAGGTTCTTGGGCTGCCGCATGCGCGCACCGTGCGCGCATGTTTCGAAGCGAACAACGGGAGCGCTGCGGAACAAGGGCGTACTCCCTCCTGGGTTGGGGGCCTCCCGCATTAGGCTGTTGAAAACTGGCTATTGCAGCGAGGTACGTTTCTTCCGGTTTTCCGGTCGTTTGTCAACAGCCAACCATTGGAAACATACGGAGATCTCTCGAAAGGCCTTGGCCGAAGGCCACATTCAACCGCTCAGGCATCAGAAAACCGGTGCTGATCCAGTCGTTGTAGCAAGTGTGTCGAGCCCAACTTGTCATCACCCTGGGACCACTCGGGCCACTAGACTTGACGCCGGACTTTGACATCGTGTTTGCGCATTTTACCGTACAGGGTCGTCGGTTTGAGTCCGAGGCGGTTGGCGGCCCCATCGGCGCCGTAGATCTTTCCGCCGCACTGTTGTAGTGCGTCCAAGATCGCTTGACGCTCGATATCAGCCAGTCGCGCGTGTGGGCGCGCCCGCGCCGTGGCGTCCGGCGTGGCGCCGGCGAGCCAGGTCGAGTCGATTTGCAGCGTGTCGGACGGGCTGATGATCATTGCCCGTTCGATAATGTTTTCCAGCTCACGCACGTTGCCCGGCCAATCGTAACTCATCAATAGTTCCATTGTGCGTCGGTCGACACGCGTGATGTCCTTGTCCATGTGTCGTGCGAAGCGTCCGACGAAGTGATTCAAGAGTGAAGGAATGTCTTCGCGGCGCTCGCGCAGCGGCGGCACGTGAATGGGGAACACATTAACGCGGTAATATAGATCTTCACGAAACAGGCCGTCCGCCACATGCTGCTTAAGGTCTCGATTGGTTGCCGCAATGACCCGCACGTCGATCTCGATCGGCGTGTTGCCGCCCACACGCTCGATCACGCGCTCTTGCAACACGCGCAGCAATAGGACTTGCGTTTCCAATGGAAGCTCGGCAATTTCATCGAGAAAAATACTGCCGCGCTGGGCGATTTCGAACCGTCCGATCCGGCGCCGCGCGGCGCCGGTGAACGCGCCCGCTTCATGACCGAAAAGCTCGCTCGTGATGAGGCTTGGGGCGAGTGCCGCACAGTTGACTTTGACAAGCAGTTGGTCAGCGCGGGCGCTGAATTCGTGGATCGAGCGGGCGATCAACTCCTTGCCCGTGCCGGTTTCGCCCAGGATCAGAACCGTGCTGGCCGTCGTGGCGACCTGCCGAATCGCGCGGCGCACACGCTGCATCGCGCGACTGTCGCCGATAATGTGACCCGAATCGTGAGTCGTCTTGATCTCGTCGCGCAGGTACGTGTTCTGTTGCTCGAGTTGCGATTTCAAACGCGCGATCTCACTGTAAGCGGTCGCGTTGTCCAGGGCGGTTGCCAGCTGGTCGCATAGTTCGCCCAGGAGATGGATGTCCCACGAGTCCAAGCGGTCCTTGTCCCGCGTGGCAACGCCAAGGACGCCGATACTGCGATCACGGCATGTCAGCGGTAAATAGACGTAGGCGCCGTAGCCGCGCTCGAAGAGCCGCTCGTCCTCCGGAAATTGTCGCTCCGACGCCAGACAACGCGCAATGCGCGGAACACGCCGCTGCATCACCCACTCGGCCGCCGATCCGGTGAGCGGCGCGTCGGGAATCTCAGTCCAACGCGGTTCCTTGTCGAACTCGAGTCCGAATCCGTGCCGAATATCATCCTGATTCTGGACCAGACTGACGTATTCGCAGTCCAGCAATTGACGTAGTTCCTCGGCCGCATGTTGAAAAACTTGCTTCAGGTCCAAGCTTGCGTTGACCAATTGCCCAAGCTTGACCAGCAGACGGTAGCGATTTTCCGACTGCTGTAATTCCGCCGTGCGCCGGTCCACCTCCTCCTGAAGACGCTGCAAATAGCCCTCCTTGACCGCGTTGGCACCAACCAGTTGTTGATTCATGTCCTGCAATGCCGCAATCAATTGGGCCCGTTCGATGCTGATCGCAATGTGACCCGCCAAGCTGCGTAAGAGCGCGGCATGCTGGTCCGTGTAGACGTTCGCCCGGCGACTCGAGAAAAACAGAACACCAATCGGCGTGCCGTTGGCAACCAGCGGCAACGTGAGACTCGAACGCATGCCCTCCAACACGATCAACTGAGTCGACGCGGACGCGGGGCGGCCCCGCAGATAGTCCTCAAGGTCGTTCAGTAATCGAGGTTGGCCCGTGCGGAGCAACGCCGCCAAGGTCGAGCCCTCCAAATATGCGGCGTAACCGATCTTCAGCTGCATCCGGCCGTCGCTGCGACATGATGTCAGCCGCAGAACGCTCGCGTTGTCTTCGAGCAACGCGACCGCCAGTCGGTTGAATGGAATAATTCCCCGCAGACGGTCATAGATCGTGCCGAACAGGTCGTCGAAAGCGCGGCCCATGTTCAACTGTTCCAGCAATTGCTCAATCACATGCTGGTACCGCACCCGATCCAAAGTCTCTTCCGGTTCACGTGTCATTATTTGGTCGTTCAATCAATAAGTGATAATGTTCGCCACCGCGTCGGGCCGGTTTGCCGGGGCGGCGGGAAGCGGCTATATACCAGCAAAAATAGATGACTGCAAACGCTGGTAGAATCACAAACCTACGCCCATCGACACTATACTAGGAGGCTACTTAAATAAAGGCAACGAAATACGGTTGTTTTATTTCGACAAGGATGGGCTCGATGGAGCGTGCTGTGTGGCTGTAAGTCTTTGGTGCATAAGTCTTTAGTCGTCGCTTGTGGCGGTCGTTACGAGTTGGGCACGGGGTTTGCATATTACGTGGCGGTGGCATACCGGGTTATTCGGTTGGCTTGCCCTTTCGGGATAGTGTGGCAGCGGGCCGGGGCGTATTACGTGTGCGGTTCATCGGACCCTTGGGGTCACACGGTGCATTTCCATGACACACGTGGTTGCGGAACCGTGTTTGGGTTGCCGGATGTTAGCGTGCATCGCGGTATGCCCGGCGGACTGTTTTCATCGCGGTCGGGGCATGGTGTACATCCATCCGACTCGATGCATTGACTGTGAAGCGTGTGTCGCGGCCTGTCCGTCGGAGGCGATATTTCGCGCGGACCGGTTGCCCGTTGCGTGGCTTCCTTTTAAGGACTTGAACGCGACGATGGCGCGCCAATGTCCCGTGGTTATGCGGCGGGCGTGAGCCGGTTGGGCTGGCGGGCGCCGCTCGTCAACTCAATGGCACGCGCGGCCAGGTGATTATCTCAGATTTTGGAGAAAAAAATGACAGTGCAATTGACGGACGGTGCGGCAAGTGAAATCAAACGCGTGATCGCGGAGCAGGATTTGCCCGACGGTATCGCGCTTCGCGTTGGCGTTGCGGGTGGCGGGTGTAGCGGTTTTCAGTACGAGTTGGGATTCGACGAGAATGTCGATGACAAAGCGGACGTGGTCCGCGAGTTGCACGGCATTCGTGTTGCGGTTGACAAGAAGAGCATGCTGATGCTGGACGGTACCGAGATTGACTTTCACAACGGTTTGGAGCGACGCGGATTTGTTTTCAATAATCCAAACGCCGTGAAGAGCTGCGGATGCGGTAACTCGTTTCAGGCGTGACTTTACGGGACGCGACGCGATCGCGACCGGCAGGGGCGGGCTGCGCTCCGATGCGAGCAACGAGCGGCCCGGTCGCCTTTGTAACCTAGACCGTGGTGCTCCAGCAGGTGAGGGGGCTGGCCGAATGGTGAGTGCGAAGTTCAGTGATCGGCAGCGATCGGCGGGTGGCGTTCTGGTGACCGAGGCGGACGGTGTCCCGGAGAGTTATCGATTCTGTCGACCTGCCATGTTGCATTTCGGGAATCCGGAGACCGAATACGTTGCTGCCCGCGCGGACGCGGTGGTGTTCGACGTGAGCGATCGCGCTCAGATCGAATTGACCGGTTCGGATGCGCGCAAGTTCGTGAATAACTTCTGTACGAACGACATCAATCGACTGGCTGCCGGAGAAGGGTGCGAAGCATTTGTGACCAACGTCAAGGGGGGGGTTCTGGCGCACGTGTTTGTTTTCGTGTCGAACGACGCGGTGTCGATTGACACGACTCCAGGCATCGAAGCGTCGTTGTTAGGTCACTTCGATCGGTACCTGTTTCGGGAAGACGTCCGGATTAATTCGCAGACGGACGAGTATGGCGAGCTCCTTGTTACAGGAGCGCGTGTTGGCGCGCGTCTGGCGTCATGCGGTATCGACGTGGACGGCCTGAATTTGCTTGATCACCGGCGCGCTGAACGACTCGGATACGGCGCCATTGTGCGGCGTGTCGACTGGTTCGCGCGACCGGCGTTTCTGTTATCGGTCGACCGGGCACGGCTTGGCGATTTATGGGGCGAGTTGACGGCTGCGACGATTCGGCCAGCGGGAGCGGCGGCGTTTCACGCGGTAAGAATCGAAGCCGGATTTCCTCTATTCGGTCTGGATGTTAGCGAGCGCAATCTCGCGCAGGAAGTCGCACGCACGCAACAGGCGATTTCGTTTGCCAAGGGCTGCTATCTGGGTCAGGAACCAATCGCGCGCATCGACTCGCTCGGACATGTGAATCGTGAGTTATTTCGATTCGAGCTTGATTCCGAAGAGACGCCCCACGCCGGTGCCGTGGTCCGGACCGCCGACGGGCGGGACGTTGGCCAGATCACTTCGTCGGCCCGCGTACCCGGGCAAGGTCGATCCGTGGCGCTCGGTTATACGCGCTGCGGCGATGCCGAACGGGGATCCACGTTCGCGGTCTGCATGAACGACGGTGAAACCAACGCGCGTGGCTTGTAGTGCGGAATCATCGTTCCACCGGGATAAACCCGGCGGTGACGGGATGGGACAAAACGTAGCGCTGTGCGCGGGTCTCCTGACCCCGCACGGGAGCGACCGAAGGTCTCCACTG
>CAZSOG010000504.1:0-4957 GCA_964607555.1 uncultured Pirellulaceae bacterium
GCCGTCGCGCAGGCCGCCAAGATGCGTGTTGGATTTGATGATTCCAGACGAATGGCCGGCACACGATTCGGCTTCCAGGCGTTGTTTTTCCAGTTGCGGCCAAACGGCCAGCGGCGGTGGATGTCCAAAATCGTGTCCGAATCGAAACGGCTTGCCATTCGGAAAATCCGCCGCCCGGAGCTCGGCGCACGTACGTGCGAACTGGGCATGAAAGACGTTGTCATGTTCATGCACGTCGACACACATGGTGTTGTACCACAGACCGCGTTGATGCGATCCCGGCGCCGCCCAGAGCAGGTTATGGTGGAGGTCCACGTCGCACGTTCCGGCGTCCAGATAGGCAACAACGGGCTGACAACTCGACCCGGATGCTCCGCCGGATCAGGGATCGAAAACGGGCCAAATGTCGGCCACAACGGTGAGAGATCGGCAACGTACATCGCCAGGCCCGGCGTTGCCTTGTTCGGAAACCGGGCCTCAATCATCACATCGTGCCCGCGGAAGACCTGGTTGCGGCCACGACCGAGAGTCCATCCCATCGGGGCGCGCCAGATGTTGTCCTGATAACGCGTCCAGCCGGAAATCGGCTCGCAACCGCTGACAATGACCGGCTCCTGCGCGTATCGCATCAGCGTGATCGGTTTCTGCTCGGTACCACTACGTGGGAAGACCACCGTCTCGCGGTACGTTCCCCCACGGACCAGCAGCGTGTCACCAGGTTGGAGTTTGTTGACCGCCCCCTGAAGTGTCCGCAGGGCATGGGCCGGGTCGGGGCGATCCCCCACGTTCCGGTCGCTGCCGCGCGGTGACACATAAAGAACGCCGGCGGTGGCCCCGTTGCAGGTAACCAAGACCGCTGCGGCGAGAAACGGAACGGCTAGCTTGCACATGACCCATTCCCTACTTGCTCAGCTCATCTTGCAGCGCCCCGAGCAGCTGCTTGGCGGACTTGCGACTTCTCCAAGTCGGTCGGGAACGGTGCTTCTTTTGTAAATCGAAGTTGTAGATCATCAGGTACTTAAGGTATCTAACCCGATCGGGCGGCGTTGAGCATCTTCATGTACTGCTTGAGAAACGGCGTGTTATCGTGCCAGGTGCGGGCGCTGACGAGATTGCCATCAACTACGACCGGCCGATCGACGTACTTGCCGCCTCCCTGGGCGCAATCCAACGCACATTTCGCGACCGTTGTCGCACTCCGTTGCTTCAGGACACCGGCGGCGCTGAGTATCTCGATCCCGTGGCAAACGACGGCAACCGGTTTCCGCGCGGCGAAGATTCGTTGCGTTATACGCAACAGGTCCTTGTCATAACGCAAGTACTCGGGTGCTCGGCCACCGGAAACGAACATGCCGATGTACTCCGACGGATCAACGTCACGGAAAGCAACATCCGCCTGAAGATGATAGCCCGGCCGTTCTTGGGTGATGTCCCAGGGCACGTCGCTGCTGGGCGGCACTTCATGCAGGACCATATGGTACAGTCGCGCTTCCGGGCCCGCAACAACCACCTGGAAGTCATCCTCGGGGATTCGAAAATAGGGGTAAAGTGTGTCCATGGCCTCGGTGGCATCACCGATCGGCAGCAGGACCTTGGGTTTCTCGGCGCGCGTGAAATCCGCGCCCGCCGCCGGCCCCGTGAGCAAGGAAACTGCCGCGGGGCCACCGAGCATCATGCCGAGCAGCGCACGTCGTTTGAACGGATGCTGAGTCATCACTATCAGTCCTTTCCGCAGATTGATATGAGGTTGTCTCGAGACGGCTTCGGCCGCACTAATGCCCGTCCGTGACGGACGGGGGTGTTCATTGTACCGTTTCGAATCCCCGTCTTCTGGCAGTTTCCGGTTTCTTGCCAAGGTGCTCGATTTCGATACGTCCCAAGGTCGTTGAAAATGGCCTTCGGCCAGGGCGTTTTGAGACAACCCTGTACATCCGCCGTAGACGAACGACGTCACCGGAAGTGACATGATTCGCTGCAGCTGCAATGCCGAGTTGTCAACATGGTATGGTAGTGCCACAACTTGCACGTGATGTGTCATGGAGGCCAGAGTTTCCCTAAACGACCAAAACTGTAACTGTTTAGCCGATTGCCGCGATAACAGCGTGTTAACACGGGTAGTTTTACGATCTTGTGACAGGTCAATTACTGATTGCGGCACTAGACGAGTACTCTGCGGGAGCCGCAACCAGCTCATTAGAGGGGGAAGCGCTCCAGGCACGTTCGCGCTACGGTGCCGTCGGCTCCTGCTCGATGTCGCGATTCTGCTGGTTTGTCGGGTCGAAATGCGTGAATCGATGATTAATCGGTCGATCCGAGGTTCCTGGAGGATGTGAGCGATTGACAAAGCGGGGCGATTTAGATCAAGATGAACAGTTAGTTCCATGGCCCCGCAATCCGCGCCACGGGCGGGGCGTTGCTTATCTTGACTGCGGGACCGTCACTTCCGCGCACTGGTGATCTAGGAAACCACACATGGCTACACGAATGGGCGATTTCACCGAGATTCTGGTCCGCCGCGGCACGATCAGCAAGGACCAGTTGAATGAAGCCGAGCAGATGGCACGCGAGCAGGACCTCAATGTGGGCGCCTGCCTGTTACGGCTCGATTATGCCACGGGTGACGAAGTCACGCGCGCCATGGCCGAGCACCATTCCTTGGAGTTCGTTGATCTGAGTGCCAGGAAGATACCTGAAGAGATCATCGAACAGGCCCCGGAGTCCGTGGCACGTGAAAACGCGATTCTGCCGCTGGAGCTGAACGACGATGTCCTGAAAGTCATTGTCAGCGACCCCTACGATATCGAGACGATCGAAAAACTACGTTTCATCTTGAATCGTAAAGTCGAAATCGCGCTGGCCCCCCGCGAGAGTATTCTGGAAGCCATTAACCACTACTATGGCCAGGTGGAAGGTGAAAGTGCGGACTCGATGCTCCAGGAGTTCACCGACACCGCCATTGACTTTACCGAAACCGAGGAAACCGACCTCACCGGTACCGAAGCCGTCGACGAGAATAGCGCTCCGGTTGTTCGATTGGTGCACCTGATGATTACCGAAGCGGTGCAGCTGCGCGCGTCGGACATCCATATTGAACCGTTTGAAAATCGCATCCGCATCCGCTACCGTATCGACGGGGTCTTGATCGAGCGTGACAGCCCCCCCAAAAGACTACTTGGTGCGATCCTGTCCCGAGTCAAGATTCTCGCCAAATTGGATATTGCCGAGCGGCGGCGGCCGCAAGACGGTCGTATTAAGGTGACGGTTGGCGAAAAAGAGCTCGACTTGCGCGTCAGCGTCATCCCAACCAACCACGGTCAGTCGGTCGTGATGCGACTCTTGGACAAGGACAGCATTAAGGTGGGCGTGCGACAACTGGGGCTGGCCGAGGAAGACTACCAGAAATTCAATGGTCTGATCCGACGCCCCAACGGAATTATCCTGGTTACCGGCCCGACGGGATCTGGAAAAACCACGACCCTCTATGCCGCCCTGAACACCCTGAATCGGCCCGACCGCAAAATCATCACGGCCGAGGACCCGGTCGAGTACTATTTGGCGGGAATCAATCAGGTTGAAGTTCGCCACAGCATCGGACTCGATTTCGCCCGCATTATCCGCTCGATGTTACGTCAAGCTCCCAACATTATCCTCGTTGGCGAAATGCGTGATTCCGAGACAGCTTCGATGGGAATCCAAGCATCGCTTACTGGACACTTGGTTTTCAGTACTCTTCATACGAACGATGCGCCCACTGCCGTGACACGCATGGTTGACATGGGAGTGCCTGGCTACTTGGTGGCAAGCAGCGTTATCGCGGTCTTGGCACAGCGGCTCGTGCGGGTTGTATGCAACCGGTGCAAGCAGTCATACACGCCGCCCGAGAGCGTCTTATTGGATGTTGGTATTACGCCTGAGAGAGCGAAGCATGCCAACTTCGTCCGTGGCAAAGGATGTTCCTATTGCCAGCGCAAAGGGTATCGAGGGCGCATCGCGGTATTCGAAATCATGTTGGTAACGGCGAAGGTGCGCGAATTAATCTTCAATGCGGAAAACGCTACCGAGATACGAAAAGTCGCGATACAGGAGGGAATGAGCACTCTGTATATGGATGCGGTTCGCAAAGCGATGGCCGGCGTGACAACGCTGGAAGAAGTATATCGCGTGACGAAGCGTACCGAGCAGGATGTGATTTTGGCATGAGTCAGCACGGCGCGGCGAACTGCGGACGGATCACGCCGAACGCGGCGCGTCGACGAATGCCTCACGGGAACGATCACGGTGACAAGACCCCGGAATTTGGTTGACCGGCGACACGCTGCCTCGACTCCATGATCACTATTATGAGGGGGGCGTTATTCCTCGTTCGGAAATCTATTTTGCGATTCGGTCAAGGTGAGCGAATAATCGGGTGTGCCCTGGAGCACCGCGGCTGTCGTGTGCCGTCGATTTTATTCGGTTTTATTTGCCGCTGACGAGCCGTTCCGCAACCCGTGGAACGATGGCGTGACCGGTGGGAGAGCACGGAACGGGCGATCGCCAATTCAGGTTTCGTGATCAACTGCGGACAGTCAGAATGTGACCTGGATTTGGGCCGGCGTGACAGGTGGCCGCGTGTGAGCATCGAGTACCCATGTGCGACTTGGATCAGGCGGTTGATGGCGGGCTGACGCGACACGTGGGGGACCGGTGCTGCAACACGACATTTCTGCCAAATCAGGGACACCATAACGAACAACTCAGGCAACAGGCGTAGTAATGGCACAGCAAATTCTGATTGACAAGTTGCTGATGGCTTGCGTCAAGCAGGGCGCGAGCGACATTCATATCACGGTGGGGCAACCGCCCGTTTTCCGTCTTCACGGCCGCCTTCGTCGCTTGGAGACGAAGGTACTTGATTCGGAGGACACGGTGGCGTTGATGAAGAGCATCACGCCCGAGCGGTGCCAGCAGGAACTGC
>CAZSOG010000505.1:0-4956 GCA_964607555.1 uncultured Pirellulaceae bacterium
CCCGATGTTCGGTCCCGTAGGGACGGCTAAACCTTGCCCCAAAAACTTGACTCAACATCATCAAATTTCGGCGCATAAGCTCTCTAGCGCGGTTTCACCTCCAACCAATTGACGGATACCAACACGGTAGCGGCCGTGGGTCCGACCATGTTCGAGGTGCGGTCGGGAGCCGATGGGGTATGACGAATGCCTGAACGCGTATCAGGGTGCCAAATGGCGGAAATCCTCTTATATTCTTGCCATAAGATATTCTTGCCCTCTCTTCACGCGCCGGCGTACGACCCCATCGGTTCGCGAAGAAGATCTGGCAAGAATATTACTTGGCAAGAATATAAGAAGCTTACCACGATTGAAAAATGGACCCGTGACCGGCTACGAACGTTCGCGGGATCATGACTTGTCACACACCATGGCTAACCAGTGGGAGGTCCCGTCCACACGTTTGCGCGTCCCTCCCGCCCCCACCGACCTCGAGTCGGTAGAGCGCATGACTCTGCACTACAAGCCGGCAACCTTTCTTTCACTTTGACATGCGCGGCGTTGGCGGTACAATAACGGGCAGATCTTTGACACGCAAGAAAAAGCCTCGCGCGAGCGCGACGTGGATCGAGGCCGCCCTGTCCAACACGCGGCGTCTTGCCCTGGCAAAACCAGAACGAAAACAGCCACGGGTGCCGAGCACGGGCGGCTGCTACTATTGGCATCGTTGCCTGAGTGCCCAGTTGGGGCGGTTTCTGTCACGGGATCCGATTGGGTATCGAGCAGGAGTGCATCTCTATGCGTATGTTGAAAACGCACCGGTCACTCGAAGCGATCCAACGGGCTTGGTGCCCGGTGGCGCTGGTTACTCGATTTGCTGTGCGCTCGTCAGGGCTCTTCGTGGCTGTACATGCGGTGCGCTGGAAGCATTCTGCAGGCATATCGGACGACACCCGGGAGACTTCGACAACAACTGGCTTAAGATGTGCTTGGAGTTGCACAACACGGTGTGCATGGCCCAGTCTGTTCGGCACCGGTTCACGAAGGCGATTCTCCGCAGGGCATGCGAGCAGTTGTACAAATAAGTCGTTCCCGAAACCGCGTAGCAGCGCGAATTCGATATGATGCGAGCTTGGACGGTGCAGCCACTAGCAGTATGGGAGGCGTTGCTTAGGCGGCGTGTTCTGCGCGTTTGCCCTGAAATGCAAGGGTTGCTTCGCACCTCTTGTAACAAATATGTCCCTCGTGCTTATCACTGGCTTCAAGAACAACTCGGGGAGCGACTCGACAATTACCAAGGGCACCTTCCGTGGTGGTCATACTGTCGAAGGCCGGACATTCGCCAGTATCGTCATGTGGTGCCAAGAGAGACCGTCGCTGTTCGACTGGAACTGGAACTCTCCAAAGAATCCCTCGTGAGGTTTCCTTGTTGGGCCTGGCACCGTGTTTTGTGAGGATTACTTGGCCAGATCACAAGCCGAGTATGACGAGTGGCATGCGCGATTACGAGAGGCCGTCCCAGACGAGGACATTTGGCCGCCGCCGCAACCGTGGCTGCAAGACTTGGAATTCAGTTGGCAGCAGCTTTTTGTCTTTGACCTGCATTCGTTTGACTGGGACAAGCGTCACGTGTGGTCAAGAAAGGTGTGCGTCGAAGCGGTATTCGAGACTCTTCGCTTGAGCGATGTTAGGAGTATCACGCGTTTCTGCGGTGCTCTTGACATGAAAGCAGTTCACTATTGAGCATTGGACAATTGATCATCTATAATGAGTGAATAGACTACATTTCGCCGAAGAGGATAAACACGATGAAAACAACTGAAGTTGTTTCGATTGACGGAGGACAAGCAGTGAAGCTGCCGAAGGGATTTGGTTTTGCCGACGCCGTCGTTTCGATTCGTAAGGCCGGGAACGCCGTCATTCTGGAGCCATTGAAGACTGATATTTGGCCTTCTGGCTTTTTTGAAGAGATTCACGTCACCGACCCAGCACTAGCTCGTCCGCCGCAGGGCGAAACGCCGCCGGTTCCAGGCTACCGATGCCGGTTCACCTTCGGCGAATCCCGGGCAGGCAGTCATAACTGTGCATGCCCGATTTGCGCGGCATCGAATACGTCACGTCCGACAAACGAAAAAACCGGGATAAATACCGCTTCCATCGGCATCTCGCCCGCGAAGAAATAACGCGGACCATTGAGCAGCATACGCAACCCGTTTACATACCAAGACTTACGTAATATCACACCAGCCCGAACATGACTTGCGACGGACCGGCCACAGGCCTATAATTTCGCGGCTTGATTTCCTGGTTCTCGTCTTGAGTCGCCGGCCGGCGGAAATGATTTGTTTCTGTACTCGTGGCTGGCGGTGCAGATGGCAAGGATGCCAAAACGCTGAATTCTCTTCGATTGATTACCCATATTGCCCGCGGATCCGACGTGAGCCGGTTTCCGGCAGCCGTGTGGTCAGCGGTGGCCGCGCGCCGCGCTGCGCTGGCGGTGCTTGGCATCTTGCTGTTCACGCTGCGCGCCGAGGCCGGCATACAGTTACCGGTCGCGGATCCATCGAATCCGATCCGCATCGAAGGTGAAGCTGCCACGCATTGGCAAGAAGGGACAGCGGACGTCTGGGTGATTCGTGACGGCGCGATCCATCAGGGCCGAGTCACCGCACATGCGGAGCAGGTCGTGACATGGATTGTTCCGGAAGACGATGCTGGCCGTTCGCGCCAAGCAGTCATTGTATATCTTGAAGGTTCCGCGGCCGTTGATTTTGGACGTGCCGGACCGGCCAACGCAGCGAGCGACCAGCGTGCCCAGTCGATTCGGGATCACTCGTGGTTTGGTCGTTTTACTTCCGATTGGAAGGTCGACGTTCGCGCGCCGGTCCAGGCCGAGAGCCCGTACACGAAACCGGCTGTCTATGAACATGCGCAGACGGCTTGGCAGGAAGCGAGCGGTCCAGTCCAGCCGGCACAGTTCACGCAGCCGGAGACGATCGGTCCCCCTCCCATGGCGCCCGTGACCGGGGGTTACAAACGTGTGAAGGTCGGGCCACGCAGCAACACGTTGGGCAACGCGAAGAGTTTCCCCGGTTCGCTGCCCAACCAATCCGTGACCGTCTATAGCAACGGGATCCGAGCGGTAATCGAAGGGATCGAGGCGCCGCAGATGGGCCATTTGGGCCGCATCGTGATCGAGACGGACCGGTTGGTTCTGTGGGGTCCGAATCTCAAGAAATTCTCCCCTTCCGGATCGGAAACGGAGGGTGATTCGGCGGTCCCGATCGAGTTATACATGGAAGGGAACATCGTGTTCCGCCAGGGCGACCGTCTGATCTATGCGGATCGAATGTACTACAACGCGACGCAGGAATTCGGTGTCATGCTTTCGGCGGAAATGGTCACGCCGGTACCGGATTACGAAGGAATCATCCGGATCAAGGCCGATGTGCTCCAGCAGATGAACCGTCAATCCTTTCGCGCCTACGGCGCGGCGACGACATCCAGCCAGATGGGAGTTCCCGAGTATTGGCTGCAGACCCAGAATGTTGATCTTCAGGATAAGCAGACACCGCGTACGGACCCCATTACGGGCCAGTTGGCTTTTGATCCGCGCACGGGCGAAGCGGCTGTGAATCACGACTGGCTGGCGACGAGTCGCAATAGTTTTCTGTTTGTCGGCGGCTTCCCGGTTCTCTATTGGCCCGTTTGGGCGACCAATCTGCGCGATCCGGAATTCTTTATCAAGAGCGTCTCATTTGGCAGTGATGACATCCTCGGCACGCAAGTGCGAACAAGATGGAATGCGATGCAGTTGTTCGGGATCCGCAAGAAACTGGACGGCACCAAGTGGACGGTGGCGACGGACGGGCTGAGCAAGCGCGGGCTCGCGTTCGGCACCACCTTGAGTTACGAGCGCCCGAATTTTCTGCGCATGCCCGGTTCGGCCAGGGGCATGGTCAACGCATGGGGGCTCTATGATACCGGCCTGGACACGCTCGGCGCGAACCGCGTCGACATGACCCCCGAGACGAAATCGCGCGGCCGACTCTTGTGGTGGCATCGACACGATCTTGGCGGGGGATACCAGCTCACGGCCGAGGCGGGTGCGTTATCCGATCGAAATTTCCTGGAGCAATATTACGAAAAGGAATGGGACGAGCGCAAGGATCAAGTAACCCGCATCGAGCTGCTGAACCGGCACGAGGAACAGTCGCTGGGGCTGTCGGCCAGCGTGCGTCTAAACGACTTTTTCACGCAAAATGAGTGGCTGCCGCGTCTGGATCACTTCCTGATCGGACGTTCGCTGTTGCAAGATCACCTGACCTGGTACGCGCACAGCGATGTCGGTTACGCCCGGCTAAGAACGGCCTCGACACCGACTGATCCGCAGGACGCCGCCGGCTGGCACCTCCTGCCGTGGGAACAGGATGTCGAAGGGGTTCGCGCCGTGACGCGGCAGGAAATCGATCTGCCACTGCAACTCGGCTGGTTCAAATTCGTGCCGTACGCCAGTGGCGAAGCAGGCTACTGGGGCGAAGTGCTCAACAACCAGAAGAGCGTGTCGCGGTTCGTCGGCCAAGCCGGCTTGCGGGCCAGCATCCCGTTCTGGAAAGCCGATCCAACCGTTCAAAACACGCTTTTCAACCTGAACGGAATGGCTTACAAGACAACGCTACTGGGCGACCTGTTCTGGGCTGACGCGAGTGAGGATTTCGACCAGTTCCCTCTGTACGACGAAGTCGACGATGATTCGCAACAACATTTCCGCCGCCGCCTGGTTCCGAGCGGCCTGCTATACGACGAGCGATTCTACCTGATCCGCTCCGGCTTGCAGCGTTGGGTCAGTTCGCCATCGGCCGAACTTGCCGACGATTTGATCGTTCTGCGCACCGGCGTGCAACAGCGTTGGCAAACGAAACGCGGACTACCGGGCCGCGAACACGTGATCGACTGGATCACGCTCGATGTGAACAC
>CAZSOG010000506.1:0-4955 GCA_964607555.1 uncultured Pirellulaceae bacterium
GACGGGCCGTTCTTCCCGTTTGACGGGCCGTTCTTCCCGTTAGACGGGCCGTTCTTCCCGTTAGACGGGCCGTTCTTCCCGTTTGACGGGCCGTTCAAGAACCGGTCGACATGCCAGATTCGCCGAACCCTGGCGCGCCGCGTCATCCGTCGCGACAACGGACACATACACAATTCGCGTAACCGATGACCGTCTCCAAGAAGACGCTAGGCAGTCGATGACCAAGCAGTACACCAATGACTGGCTGACAATCGAAGGCGCTCCCTATCCGCTGGGCGCGACCTGGGTCCCCGAGGAGAACGCGTATAACTTCGCGCTATACGCGAAACACGCGACCAGCGTGACATTACTTCTGTTTCGCGAGGAGCATGTGACGCGGCCGGTGCGTCAAGTGGAACTGGATCATTTGCGGAACAAATCGAGTCGCATCTGGCACTGTCGCGTGCCCCGGGAACAGCTGGAAGGCGCACGCTTCTATGGCTACCGGATCGACGGGCCGCGGCAGAACGGTGGGCTGGAATACCACGCGTTCGATCCGGACAAACTGCTGCTGGACCCCTATGCAAAGTCGGTGTTCTTTCCCGCGACGTTTGATCGCGCGGCGGCGATGCGGCGCGGCGCGAATCTTGGCAAGGCGCCGATGGGCGTGTTAGTCGAGGACGAGCAACCGTTTGATTGGGGCACTGCCGACGTGCCGTCTCATCAGCATGACCTGGTCGTCTACGAGATGCACGTGCGTGGGTTCACTCGGCGTGATAACAGTGGCGTGACGCCCGAGAACCGCGGAACGTACCGGGGCGTGATCGACAAGATCCCCTATCTCCAGGAACTTGGCGTCACGGCGGTCGAACTGTTGCCGATCCATCAGTTCGATCCTCAAGAAGGAAACTACTGGGGCTACATGACGTTGAATTTCTTCGCGCCCCACCACGCGTACGCCTCCGCCCATCACGAAGCACACACCGAGTTTCGCGAGATGGTACGCGCGTTGCACGAGGCCGATATCGAAGTGATCCTCGACGTCGTCTTCAATCACACGGCGGAAGGCGATCACCGCGGACCGTGCTATAGCTATAAAGGGATCGACAACAGTACGTACTACATGTTGAGTGGCAATCCGGCCAATCCTTACCTGAATTTTTCGGGGACCGGTAACACCTTGCATTGCGCCAACCATCACGTCAGCCGAATGATTCTCGACAGCTTGCGGTACTGGGCATGCGAAGGCCACGTGGACGGCTTTCGATTCGATCTCGCCTCGGTTTTTGATCGGCAGGCGGATGGCTCGGTCGTGCATGGTGATTCACGCACCGTCGCGGCCATTTGTTCCGACCCGGTACTCGCCGACTTGCGATTGATTGCCGAACCCTGGGACGCCGCCGGCCTGTATCAATTGGGGACGACTTTCTCCGGCCGGCGCTGGTTCCAGTGGAACGGTCGATTTCGTGACGACGTGCGGCGTTTCATCCGCGGCGATCGCGGCATGATCGGTGACTTGATGACCCGCTTGTATGGTAGTGACGACCTGTTTCCCGACGACGTGATGAATGCGTGCCATCCTTACCAGAGCATGAATTACGTCACCTGCCACGATGGTTTCACGCTCTACGATCAGGTTGCCTACAAGGACCGACACAACTGGGCCAATGGGCACGGCAACACCGATGGACATGTCGAGAATTACAGCTGGAATTGCGGGTGGGAGGGTGACGTGAGCGTCACATCCGACGTGCTCGCGCTCCGTAAACGACAGGCGCGCAACTTCTGCTGCCTGCTCATGCTGGCCAACGGCACTCCCATGTTCTGCGCGGGAGATGAGTTTCTGCATACGCAGTTTGGCAACAATAACCCCTATAACCAGGATAATGAAATCACTTGGCTCGACTGGGATCGCCTCGATACCCACCGGGATATGTTCCGCTTCTTTCGGCTCATGATCGCGCTACGCAAGGCCCATCCGACCTTCGCCCGGAGTCGATACTGGCGTGACGACATTCGCTGGTATGGCACGCATGCCGCCATCGATCTGTCGTATGAGTCCCAACATTTGGCCTACTACTTGGACGGCCGTTCCCAGAACGATGCTGACTTCTATGTGATGGTGAACGGTCACGATCAGCAACGGATCTTCGAAATTCAGAAGTTCGTGCCGGCCGCTTGGCAACGCGTGGTCGATACAGCCAAGACAAGCCCCGACGATATCCGCGAACCGGGCAACGAGGTTCCGGTGACGAGCGCCAAATACCCGGTTGCCGCACGATCGGTCGTCGTGCTCATGCGGCCTCGATGACACCGCGGACTTCCCGGTAACATGCCAACGTCCGATCGACCATGTGGTCGACCGTGAAGTGCGCCAACGCGCGCCGGCGCGCTTGTGCGGCGCGGCGCATGGATTCGGTGGGATGTTCGCTCGCCTCGAGTATGGCCCGGGCCAATTCGTCGGCCCGGCCGGCGGCGACCGTTCGGGCCAGCGGACGCCGCTGGTCATCGAAGACGAGGTCCGGGATCCCCCCCGCCATCGTGGTGATGATCGGACGCCCGGCAAGCATGACGTCGATTAATGTGGAGCCAAGCCCCTCCTCCGTCGAGGGGAACACGAACAGGTCACATGCCTGGATCAGATCAGGAATATCGGTGCGGAATCCGAGCAAATGAACGCGTTGTCCTATCCGCAGTCGATCGGCCAGCGCACGCAGTTCGTCGCGGAGCGGGCCGGCCCCGGCGATCGCTAGCTGGGCGTTGGGATAACGCCGGCACACGGCCGGCATCGCCTCGATCAAGTACTGGTGTCCCTTGCTGGGCGCCAGGCTTCCGATGGCGAGCAAGAGGCGGTCGTCGTTCGATAGCCGCAATGCCGCGCGTCCGCGGCAGCGGTCCCCGCGTGCCACGCGCGCCGGATCCACGCCGTCGTGCACGATACGCAGATGATCGCGCGGAATGCCAGCCAATTCGCACAGGTCGGCGACATGGCTCGATACGCACACAACACGATCACACAAATGACGATAGCGCGCCGGGCCGCGGATCGCAAAACTCGCCCGCCGGGCCGCAAACCGTACGACTCCCGGCAATCGCCACGTGGCGAGTCCGCCGAGCGTCAATGCATGCGCATCGTTGAAGTGCACGATGCCGACACCGGCATGCCGTAGCACCGCACGCAATTGCCAGCAACGCCCGGGCGTCGGCTGCTTGCCACTCAGTTCATGGGTCCAGAAGGCATCCTTTTTCATGCGCTCGAGAAAAGGACACGCACGCAACCCAACCGCCAACACCGTGTGTCCACGGCGGCGCAAACCAAGCGCGAGCTGCAGCGCCTGCTCTTCGCCCCCCTGCCATTTCCGCTCGGTCGAAATCAGAGCCACGGTCAGTCGCGTGTCCATCGGCGCTCATCCTTGCGAGAACCAACCCGCGTCGGCCGGGACATGCTCAGCCCGATTACGGGAGTAACAATTCAGGGTCAAAACATGACCGGCTTGCCAAGCTTGCGACGAAGCACCGACAACTGGCCCAGGTGCATGATCTCGTGAATCGAAATCAAATGCAGTATGTCACCGACGGTCGGCATCAGCTCACGCATTGACTCGGGGCTGGCTTCATCCATCCGCGCCTCGTCCAATTCGTTAATGAGCTTGCGGACCCCGTTCCGTTGTTCGGCGAGCAGCTCCAAATACGCGTCCTTGGACAGAAAAGCCGTGGCATCATCGTTGCCGGCCGTCTCTTTCGTATAGGACTCTGTGAAGCCATCCGGCAGGTCCGGCAGCGCACCCGGTTGAATCATATCGGCCAACTGGTTTATCGAGCCGATGAGATGCCCTAATTGCCAGGCGTAGTGGTTCGCACCGGGAACTGGGCGCACTAGCAGCTCCGCATCCGCCATGTCGCCAAGCAACATGTTGGTTACCATTTCCGAGACACGTAAGCCATCGAGCAAAACATGCTTGCTGTCCATTATCCCAACTCCGAAATCGAAAAATGTTGCTGTTCGCGGTTGTCGACGCCGAATCCTGCCCAGCGCGGCTTCGCGGAGACCGCTTGGCAGAAAAACCGTCGGTAGGCAGGAAGCCACCGCACCTGCTTCGTGCCCATCATGATGCCACACATCCGTGCCGGACGGCGACTTGACATTGCAACCGATCTTAGCATGCAGCGCGGCAACGACCAAGGGGCACGGTTTGCCGCGGCGTCCGAAACAGACCGGTGAACTCCGCCGGACAACGTGGGTGGGCAGCTCGACGCCACGACCGTCCTTCGCGCCACAAAGAGACGGTTTGGCGAGAATTCTCGCCTGCCAGACCTGTTCGGTGGAAAGCGCACGTCCCGGGATGGCTAGCCCGCGACCTGGAGCAGATATGCGATCAGGTCGGCCATTTCCTGCTTCTTCACCTTGGTTTCCAGACCCTCCGGCATGATCGACAGATTCGTGCTCCGCAGTTCGTCGATTTCACTCCGCAGGACGGTATCCTTGGCGCCCTCCTCACGCGTCAGCGTAATGCTCGTGGCCGTCTCCGACGTGATGACACCACTGATCAATCGCCCCTCCTCGGTCAACACGGAGTAGTTCAGGTAGGCTGGATTCACCTCCCGATTCGGATCGAGAATCTGCATGAGGATGCCCTCCGGGCCGCGGGTCTTGACGTTCTGCAAAGGGAGTCCCAAATCATAGCCAACGCCCTCGAGCAGGTGGCACTGGGAGCACTCGCGTTTAAAGATGGCCTTGCCACGTTGCACGTCGCCCTGCATGGTCAAGACATCATGGTAGGCCGCGATGGCATCATCACGCCGCGTCAATTTCGTGCCGGCCAGCAGTTCTTGCGCTTCGGCACGAATCTTGGGATCGGGCTGTTGTTGCAGGAACTTTATACGTGCCGGATGGGGTTGGGGGGTGGTGTGCGTGTTAGGTGGGTTGATTATGCGGCTGGACTTTAGTGTTATTGAGTAATTATTGTTGTTTTCGT
>CAZSOG010000507.1:0-4952 GCA_964607555.1 uncultured Pirellulaceae bacterium
ACAGAGCGTCTTCTGAGCTTGATCAAGGACGGCCACAACGGCGATCCGCATCAAGTCGGGTCCGGCATGGATTCGGCCGCATCCGACTGGATCATCAAGGTGCTGGACCGTGACGATCCACGTCCGGTTTGGTTCTCGATCTGGGGCGGGCCGCGCGAGTTAGCACAGGCGATCTGGAAGGTCTCACAGACGCGTTCCCCGGCGGAGCTCGCCAGGTTCAAACGCAAGATTCGCGTGCACTCAATTGCGGACCAGGATCACACCGCCCGCTGGGTCAAGAAGAACCACCGGGACGTGTTCTGGATCTTCTCGGACCGGATGTTTCGCGGCATCTGGAAAGAGGGCGACCAGTCGCTCGTTTCGCCCGCATGGCTGAGCAAGAACGTGTTGACTGGTCACGGTCCGCTGAGTCCATTGTACCCGCCCAAGGCAGCGGGCAAGGATGGCGTTAAAGAAGGCGACACACCGTCGTTCTTCTATGTGCTTCCAAACGGTTTGAGTGATCCCGAGCATCCCGAATGGGGCAATTGGGGCGGGCGTTTCCGGCACAGCGGTTCTGGCAACGAGTATATCCCCGCCGAGGACATCATGGACGGCACGCTCGATCTACTCTATCCGATCCATCGCTGGCGCGCGGCGTACCAGAACGAATTCGCGGCGCGCATGGACTGGTGTGTCAAACCGTATGCGGAAGACAACCACGCACCGCGCGCCCTATGCAACGGTGATCGAACGCTCCGTGTTCAGACGATCGCGACCCTCCCGGGTGCCGAAGTGAAACTAAGCGCCGCCGGTTCGTCCGATCCGGACGGCGACCGCCTCCGATACAAGTGGTGGGTCTATCGTGAAGCCGGCACCTACTGGGATGCCGCGCCAATTCAAGGCAGCGATCAAGTCGAGGCCCTGGTAGCCGTCCCGAGCCAGGCCGCCGGGCGAACGATTCACGTTATCCTCGAAGTCACCGATACCGGCCGGCCACCGTTGGTAACGTACCGGCGCGTGATCCTGAAGGTCCGTGGCAAACCCATCAAGCCGCCGGCGGGCGTGCTCGGCGTCGAACCGGACCTGAGCACGCCGATCACGCAACTCGCAGGCCCACCGGAAAAGAGCGTGTCCTGGAAGTTCTGGCGTGGAATCAACGTCAACGGCGCGTCAATCAGGATCGACGGTAACGACTGGGCCGGGGACGATTGCCTTGGTTTTGTTTGCGAAGACAAGCCGCTGGCGAGCCCACAAGTCAGACTTCGCCCGCCCACCGACGCGGCGCGCGCGAAGATGATCCATTCGTTCCGTTGGAACCGCCGTGCCAAATTGCAATTGCTCAATGTGCCCGCCGGTGTCTATGCCGTTTATGTCTATGTGTGGGAGGAGACCAGCTCCGAAACCTATCAGATTCGGCTCAATGGCCGTGTCGTCGAACCTCGATACGTGAGCGGATCGGCCGGCCGCTGGCAACGACTCGGGCCGTGGACGACCAAGGACGATCGTGGCAGGCTCACAATCACATCAGACGGCGGTGCCGCCAACTTCAGCGGTATCGAGGTCTGGCACCAGTCGGGCAATGCGGATTGACCCCGCCAGTTTGGCGAACCGAACTACCGATCGTGGATAGTCGACGTCCCTGCGCGGCACGCAAAGATGGAACCACGAATTGCATGAATATTCTTGGGGCGGTTAGGGTCGTCCGACTGGATAGCGATTTGACGCGGTCCGTTCTCCCGTTGGTCGAACTCGCACAGGACATTTCCAAGTGGCGGCGGCATAACACGAATATCTGGTGGTCATTCGTCTTCTGCTCTTCGGGAGCACGCGCAAACCAATCATGGTATGATTAAGAGTAAGATTAAGATTAAGATTGAACTAATCAAGCGTCCATGAATAGTTGCGAATCATGAAACCACGCGACATATTCTTGCGCGGCCTGCGGCGGGAACCGACGCCACGTGTCGCCATCGGCAGTGCCACGTCCATTGTCACTACCGACTTGATGGATGAGGCGGGCGCCGCGTTTCCCGATGCACATCTGGAGGCCGCGCAGATGGCGTGTCTGGCGGCCGCCGGCCATACGCTGCTTGGCTATGATAATGTCATGCCGCTTTTTAGCGTGTGGCACGAGTCCTCGGCGCTCGGTTGCGAAGTGGACTGGGGAACCAAAGGACGCATGCCGGACGGGCGGCCCGTTTGCGGCGCCATTACGGACGAGGTTGTCGTTCCCAAGGACTTCCTGAACAGGCCCGGCTGTGCGGTCCCCTTGCAAGCGCTGCGGTTGCTGGATAAGCAGCTGGGCGACGAAGTGGCGATCGTGGGCAAGGTGTTCGGCCCTTGGACGCTCGGATATCACGTTTTCGGAGTCCAGGAGTTTCTGATATCCACGCTCCTTGACCCCGGCGGCGTGCGCCGCGCGATGCGAACACTCGTGCAGGTCACGATCGCCTTTGCCAACGCTCAGATCGATGCGGGCGCCGACGCATTGTGCCTCGCCGATCACTGCACACGCGATCTCTGCGCGCCGGAAAGCTATCGCGATTTCGTTGCCGAATTCCATCAAGAACTGCACGAGACGATTGCCTGTCCGCTGATATTGCACATTTGTGGAGACACTTCGGACCGGCTGCAATACATACGAGAAACCGGTATCGAGTGTTTCCACATCGACTCCAAAGTCCCATCCATGGCCAGGGCACGAGAGTTGGCAGGCGAAACAATGGCCTTGATGGGCGGCATCAGCAACATCAAAACAATCAGAAACGGCACGCTGGAATCGGTCGGCGAAGATGTCCGGGAAAAAGTGAAGATCGGCATCGACATCATTGGCCCCGAGTGTGCCGTCCCGCTGGACGCCCCCTGTGAGAATTTGAAAGAGATCACACGCGTGGCACGCACACTCCGCTGAGAGCCTTCAGTCGGTTCAGTGCGGCGTCGGGACCACTCACGGATTATCGGCAATGTACCACGCCGTCATTGCGCGCTTGGCCCGTTCCGGATTGCCTTCGATATCGAATTGTCTTCCGGTCGGTTTGATTCGGTTAATGATTGTCAAACAACACTCACCCACTCGGATCACTCTGTGAGAGAAGCAGAAGCTCCTCCAATACTCCACACTGCGAGTAAATCGATCATCGTCCACCGATTCGATCAGTTGTTCAAGCGCGGGTTCACCGATCGCCACGAGCCGTGCCGCGGGACTTTTTCCATGTCCTTCCGCCATGCGGCCGAGCAACGTGTCATCGCGCCGGTCGCAAAAGATATCGCAAGAACCAGGTTGACGGTATTGTTCCAGCGTCCCGCGGGCGCTCACTGAAGGTCCGCTTCGTCAACCAGTTTCCAGGTCTCTCCACCGTCCGCCGACATCATCAGCGCGCGGCGGCTGCCGACGTGGTCGTTTCGGTAAAACCAGTACGTGGACCAGTAGTCATACGACAGGAACAAGCGGCCTTTTCGGTCAATCGTCAGGCGATGATAGAAAATACTGTATTCGGAGAACGGGGCGACGATCAAGACACGCGGTGGCTCCCACGGCTGGCCGGGGCGTTTGCGTTGATAGGCCAGCGTGGCATGGGTGGCAAGTGGGAACGGCTCCACGCCGTGACGCCAGTAACGAAACACCAGGTGCAACGTGTCATCTTTTCCGCATACCAGACCGATATAGGTCTGCGGAAGGTTGGCGCCCACGGGCTCGGCCTTCGTCCACCCGCCGTGCGCCGTATTCGGTTCCAACGAACGGGCATATTGGAACGGTCGACCATGCGTGCCCGTCAGCGCGTGCAGGTACCCATGGCTATCCATGACCATGCTCGGACGGTTATGCACATCGTTCGGCGGCGCGCCATATCCGATCAGAACGGGCTCGCCCAACAATTTGTGGTTTCTCCTGTCGTAGGTCACGACATACGTGGGCACGCCGGGAACTTCCAATTTGGGGTCCGTCGCTTCGGCCCAGATCACATGGACCATGTCACCGCGAGACACAACGGCCGACGGAATTCCGGAGTGAGAACCGACCCCCAATGACTGGCGGGAAAGCAAGACGGGTGGGCCGATGACAAGACGCCCGTCACGCTTCTCCGGAACGATCAGTTGCAGATCACTCAGTGAACGCCAGCGCAACTTGGGATCGCTCGCGGTACGAATCGAGCGGACAATCGCCGGCGGACGCTCGGGTACGTTTTGGCCGGAAAACTGCTCGATGTCGAACGCGCCGGACGGGCCCAAGGAAACCGCGGTAAACGTCCGACCACGGTCGCTGGAACAAAGCAGGCTGGCCTTGCCCCTAACCGTCGTGATCACGTACCCGTTGTCGTCGTGGTCAAACGCCACTTTTGTATTCGCGCGTCCGCTACCAAAGGGCACATCCGGCGATTGGCTTTCCTGCCACTCGTGGTCCCCCAATATGCTAAGCCCGCGCGACGTTCGGACATACGGACGATTGGCCAGGTCGAAATAGGGCTCCCACTCGGTCGGGAAATGCGGCATGTATCCGAACTGTGCATTTTCGTGCCGATACGGCGTTCTTGAATGACGCGCCGATCCGGACCAACCAGGATCGCACGCAGTTCCGTCCGCGTGCTCCGTCGATTGCGATCGCGTTTGTAGACATCAATCGTCAATTCGCCAGTTGAGGCCAGGAAATACACTCCACCACACCCGCCGAACAGCAGGACCGGTGCGGACTTCTGGTCCGGCGAAGCGTCCTTTGGCTTCACCACCGCGGGTTGCCCCGCCAGACTAACGCAGTGCGACAACAGCGACAAAACAAGAAGTAACGTCCAACACAATGCCACATTCACGACATGCCTCCATGGTTACGATATTCTTCAACCGTGATTATGTGAATCGCGATGTCGACGCACCAATTACGATCGGCGTCATATGCAAGGCCATCTGGCAGGACCATTTGTCGTAGCCGTTCACGACATCTGCTATCAAGGAACACTAATCTTCACTAATCAACA
>CAZSOG010000508.1:0-4948 GCA_964607555.1 uncultured Pirellulaceae bacterium
TATGATGAAATCACGATCGCTTGTTCAGACGCGCGAATTACACTACGGATTGCCCTATCTGCGTTGATCTGCGGTTTTCAGCTTTCCGGGTCGTGAACAGTTACGATTTGACAACCACGCGGAAGTATCTCATCATACGTTCGGGATATGAGCCCCCCGACGGACCAATATCTGGCGACGCGGAGCGAATAGTCCGCGGAATTCAAAATCGGCCTCAGCAGGAGACAACAGATCATGTTCTCACTATTTCTGATTTGCGCCGCTATCGGGGGGTCCGTCTTCCTGTTCCAGTTCCTGCTGGCGGTTCTGGGGGCAGGCGCTGATTCGTTTGATATCGCGGACGACTTGCCCACTGACGTTCCCCATGACCTGGATATTCCGCATGGCGTTGACGTTCCGCACGATATTGATATGGGCGACGCGCCGGGCCACTTGGTGGATCACGGATCGACCCTATTCTTCGGAATCTTGACGCTTAAGACGGTCATGGCGGCTCTCATGTTTTTCGGGTTGTGCGGGATCGCGGCGCTTGAGGCCGGCCAGAGCAGCATGCTGTCACTGCTTATCGCGGTCGCCGCCGGACTCATTGCAATGTACGGCGTACATTATCTCATGAAGATGTTGTACCGTCTGCGACACGATGGGACGGCGAAGATCCAGCGAACCGTCGGCGCGCGGGGCACCGTGTACATTCCTGTCCCCGCGAATGAAGAGGGGCGGGGCCGAGTCCAACTCCGATCCCAGGGGCGGATTCTCGAATATGCGGCTGTCACGCCCTCGCCAACGGAGCTTAAGACCGGAACGCCGATTGAGGTGGTGAGCATTGTGAGCCCGTCGGTCGTCGAAGTTCAGCCGGTCATCGAACCCGCGTCGGGCGGCGCATGATCGGCATCGCGTGAAACGCGACGTGTGATGATCGTTGCCGGTCACAACCGCCACAACGAACAACAAACCGACATTTGGACACGGATGCCCCGTGACGTCGGTGGGTGGCACTTCGTGCAACACCTTCACTAGTGATCCAATGTATGTTTGTTTCTTTATGACTCTCAATGGAGAGAATCGCCATGTCCTCTGCCACACTCTTTGCCCAACTTCCCGGAGGGTTGACCGCGGCCCTGATTGCCATTGTCGTCGGCATTCTTCTCGTGGGGTCGCTCATTCTGATTTTTGTCACCAAGTACTACAGACGCTGCCCGAGCAACCGGGTCTTGGTGATCTACGGAAAATCGACCGGCGGCGGTCAAGCCGCACGCACCATCCACGGTGGTGCATCGTTTGTCATTCCCCTGGTTCAGGACTATGCGTATCTGAGCTTGGAACCGATCCAAATCGAAATCCCGTTGCACGGTGCCTTATCCATCGAGAACATCCGCGTCAATGTACCGAGCGTGTTCACGGTCGCTATCGGCACGGATCCGGCAGTCATGCAGCAAGCCGCCATTCGTTTGCTCGGTTTGTCGGTCGGCGAGATTCGGAAGCAGGCCGAGGAGATCATCTTTGGCCAGCTGCGACAAGTCATTGCATCCATGGGGATCGAGGGAATCAACCGCGACCGTGATCAGTTCCTGAAACACATCGAAAACTCAATCGAACCGGAACTGAACAAAGTTGGTTTGTCGCTGATCAACGTGAACATCACGGATATCACCGACGAGTCGGGCTACATTGACGCGATCGGTAAGAAAGCGGCTTCCGGGGCGATTCAATTGGCCCGCGGTGACGTTGCCGATAACGAGCGCATGGGTGAAACGCGCGTCGCGGAGGCCGAGCGTGACAAGGCCATTCAAGTGGCCAACGCGCAAAAGGAAAAGTCCATTGGAACCCGTGAGGCCCAACGGGAACAGGCCATTCGTATCGCCAATCTGGAAAAGGAGCAGACGGTCGGCGAGCAGGCGGCATCCTTCGAGCGGGAAACTCAGGTCAAAAACGCCGAACGGGAGATGCGTATTCAAGTCGCGGACGCCGACGCCACGGCAATCGAGGGTGAAAACGAAGCCCAGGCCAAGGTCGCCGCATCCCAGGCGGAATTAGCGGTCAAACGCGCGGAAGCCTATCAGATGGGTGAAGGTCGCAAACGCGAGGCGGAAGCGGCCGTGCTGGAAGTGCAAAACCGGGCCATGGCGAAAGCCGCTTTGGCGGAAGCCGAGCGGATCGAAGCGGAGAAACGGGCCGAGTTGGAAGCGCCGGCCAAAGCCCAGAAGGCAAAGATCGTTGTTGAAGCCGAGGCGGAAGCGGATCGAAAACGGATCGACGCGATGGCTCAAGCCGATGCGATCTTCGCGAAACTCGACGCCGAAGCACGCGGCCAATACGAGATCCTGGCCAAGAAGGGCGAAGGCTTGCAAAAGATCGTCGACGCGTGCGGCGGTTCCCAACAGGCCTTCCAGATGCTCATGATCGAGCACCTGGACAACCTGGCCGCGGCGTCTGCCAAGGCAATCTCGAATATCAAGTTCGATAAGATCGTGGTCTGGGACCAGATCGGCGACAAGGGACGCAGTAGTACGGCCGGATTCCTCAGCAACATGGCACATACTCTGCCGCCCATGATGCAGGTGATGAAGGACATCGGGGGTATTGAGTTGCCCGAATCACTGGTCAAATTCACGTCGGCTCCAAATCCGCCCTTGGAGGCCGCCGACTCGGATAACGGCAGCCACGCCGGCGAAGCCGCTTCCAGCGCGGACGCCAAGGCGGCCGAGCAAGTGGATCAAGACTGAGAACCTGTCCCGAAACTCACGTAGGCACGATGGACGTCCGCGTCCGTCGAAGAAGCGTGTGAAAGCACGTACGTCGGTAGTGAAGAGGGGTAAGAGTATCTGCGGGCTTGCCTATTCCTGCCCAAGATATTCTTGCCCCTTTTCGCGCGCCGGCATGCGACCAGGGAGTCGGACAAAAGATCGGACAAGAGTATTCGCTTTCCGTCACCGCCGGGTTCATCCCGGTGGAACGGTGATTCTGCACTACGCCCCCCGGTCTCTCAACGCTTTCCGTCACCGCCGGGTTCATCCCGGTGGAACGGTGATTCTGCACTACAAGCGTCCCTCGCCTGCCATCAATTCCCGTGGCAACGGCTGAGCCTCGGTCCAAAAACTTGACTTAAGATCATCGAATCTCCGCGCCAACACGTGCAACCCGCGAAGACTTCATTTCGCTTTCCATAGGTCGGCGGTACGAGCCTTCACGTCAGGCATCTCGGGCAACGGCGCACTCGGCACCGGCTCGTACCAGAACGTGGCACAACTCCAGTCGTCTTGCGTCTCATTCAGACCTTTCTTATAGGAAATCTGCTGGATCGTGATCCGCGCTTGGTGCCGCCACATGATTGGATCGGGCAGGTGCCATCGGTACATTGACACGAAGTTGTTATCGTTCAGGCTGCATCCGTTGTAGAAGAACTGTGTTTGCTGAATCCCCCAGGCGAGGCCGACATAATCTTCACTTCCCGTGCCGCAAATCGTCGGATGGTTGGTATCGCCATCCATGTAGACCTTGATTTCACCTTCGCCCCACCACTGATCGGGGTGCAGATTGCGTACCCCGATCACCGAGCCTATGAAGCGTCCCTTGCTCTTGCGCAGCGGCAGTAACTCGAAGTCCCGCTTCAACGTCGTCGGATTCTCGCGGCGAAACAGCACGTGCAAACGGCCCACGTCGCCGGGGTGCCGATCACCCAGCGTATAGCTGATCTGATAGTACAACGGCACGGTTTTTTCCCCCTGATTGACGAACGTGAACCGAGCACGTTTGGCGAACGGCATTGGCAGCCAGATGTTTCGTCCACCCGTGGCGCCAACCGAATGCACGGCCGAATCGTAGGGCATGATCTTGCCATGAGCAAAGCCGAAGAAGTCTCCGATCGGGCACTCGATCGACGGGTGCTCTTGATCATCCCACCAAGCTCGAACCACGAGTGCGCGCTGCGCGATGGGATCGCGCGCGGTCGTCATCCAGATGTGCCGAATCGTGCCCGGCCCCGTGATATCACACAGCGTCACCTCCTCGCCAGGCTTGATCCCCCGGGCCGGCGCGCCCTTGCGCCCCGGGCCGAGCCGGCTCGCTGCCTTGCCTCCTTCACCCGGCGCTCCGGTCGGATTCTCGAACGAAATGGACCGGGAAACGAGTCCCGTGTCGAGCAGATACGGCTGGTGGATTACGTCGGGTTGCTGCGCGCCGGCGGACGCTGTCCAGACCCCCAACAGCGCCGCGCCCAAAGTGGTCAATACATCCCAGAGCATTCTTGATCGATCGTGTCGCATGGCATCCTCCTCGTGGGCAAACGCGAATCTCCAAATAGGTGTCAACACTAATTCGCCACAGTATAACATGGCGGCCGCACACGCGTGCACCGGTGGGGGCGATTGGCGATGAAGTGATTGAGGTGACCGACGAAGATGCGATCGAGACGACGCGCCAACTGCGTCGCAATCTCGGTCTGTTGGTCGGCATCTCGTCGGGTGCCAATGTCTGGGCGGCACGTCAAACTGACCCGCCGCATGACGGGACATGTCGCAACCGGCCTGGCGGACCGTGCCGAACGCTACTTCAGCACGGCGTTATTGCCATTGCCCGGCCCGTCATGAGTCACGCCGCGGTCTGACGCAAGCGCGCCAGTCCCCGTTGTGCTTCGGCACGCACCTTCGGGTCGGGGTCCACCGTCAACGCGGTCAGGGCCGGAATCGCACCCGCGACCCGCGCGCCGTGGACCCCACTCCTGGCTAAGCCGAGCGTCCCAGCGTCCCCAATACCCGACCCTATGCCTCGGGATTCGATCATGCCCGCCCCAGCTTGGTTGCTCTAGCCACCCCCCACCTCCACGTGTAAAATACCTTCCTGGGATTCTGGCCGGCACTCGGTCCGCAGTTTCTGCATGATGCGCCGATGATTGAGGCTATACCGCCGCCACTTTGAAATATCCTGTGCGAGTTCGACCAGCGGGAGAACG
>CAZSOG010000509.1:0-4940 GCA_964607555.1 uncultured Pirellulaceae bacterium
CCGCAAACCCTACAGTCTCCAGCCTCCAGCCTTGCGGCCGAAGGCCGCGTTAGGCACTTCCCTCATCAAGGCACCGGTCGCCCTCGCAACGCATCGTCATCGTCACCTCGTTGCCGGTCTCGTTGAACCGCACATCCTCCATGAAGTTCTTGATGAGCACCAGACCGCGCCCGTTGGGCCGGTTCACGGCCAGCGGATCATGGGCCTCGGGAACCAACGCCGTGTCAAAACCACGTCCCTCGTCGCGGACCGTGAAGACCGCTTGCTTCGGCGCAATATCGACATGCGCATGGATCATCCGCTTGCAGTAGGGTGGCTCGATGCGCCGTTGTTCGACGAATTCCGATCGGTGTCCCTGGCGCAGCTGGCCCCGTGCGTCGCAGACCTGCTGCGTATCCATCTCCAGATTGCCATGCAACATGCCGTTCAAAAGGGCTTCCTCCAACGCGATCCCGGCATGCATGCGGCCCGATGCGTTGCAACACCGCATGCCCGCCAGCATCTGCTGGACAAGATCGACCAACGACGGAATCAAGGTCGGATCGTTGTCCAATGTAAAATGATATTGGGTCCTCGATAAACACTCGATCAGCCGACTGTAGGTTCGATCGGCACGCGCAAGGGCAAGTACTTGCTCGACCGTTTCACGTAGCTTCGCCTGCATCTGGTCCTTGGGGACGTAACTGGTCGCACCCTGCTCCAGTGCTTCGACCGCCAACTGCTCGCTGCCGTGCGCCGTGATCAATATCACCGGAACTTCAGGGAAATCAACACGGATCCGGTTGACCAGTTCGATCCCGTCCATCTCCGGCATCATCATGTCAGTGATCACGACATCCGGCACCGACAACGCCATCGCGTCGATCGCCTCGCGACCATTGTCGGCATACTCGACCAACCAGTCCAAGTCCTTGGGCAACAGGCCTCCAACGCGCCGTTGGTCAACCTGCGAATCATCCACCACGAGTACCACTGGCATGATTTTCCTCCCCGCGTTAACAAGGCGAACGCTGCCCAACCAGAACGTCTTCCCGCCGCTGGCGCTGGCTGCACTCATTCCCACTCGGCAATTCACGTTTCACCAATCGAGCTGAACATACCATGCTCGAGTCGGATATGCCAATTTCACCCCCTCTATAGAGTTACTCAGCAGGACGAAGGGCCCGGCGGTGGAGCCGGAAGGGAGATTCGGCACGAGTAGTGGAAGGCAAGAACAAATGTAGCCGTTCACGATACCTGCTATCAAGGAACGCTAATCTCCACTGATCAACACTAATGATACCGACCCATAAAGTCCGCAACACTCAACAAGAATCCGTCAGGTCGTGGAAAAGTCGAAGGCATTTGAAGATGAAGTTTTCCGACATTAGCGAGGATTAGCGTCGATTAGTGTTCTTTCTTCTTCTGGTCCGTGAACAGCTACGAACAAATGAAGAGATTCGGTTCTCGGCGTTCACCACCGTGGGACTTACTTCAGGGCATCTCTGTGTATTCTTGCCCTTTCGTATCCTTGCCCGATCTTCCGCCGCGAACGCCTGATCCTGCCGGGTCATGGACTGCGGATATCCGTGAGCGGCCACGGATCGGCTACAGGTCCAGCTCGTTCAGCTGATCGACCAACCCATCCAACGCGTCCTTGTGCGGTGTCTCGTTTTGTTGCGGTCCGGCCCGCGCGCCGTCGGCGTCACCAGCGCCCCGCTCCCGTCCCGCGTCACGGAGGTACTGGTCACGTTCGCGCAGCGCCGTGTCGGCGGGGGCCGGCGCGCCGAACAAGTCGGACAAGTTCAGTTTCGCTGATCCGGCCGCGGCCGTTGGGTCGCCGGCGATGGCGGGCGTTTTGTGTTGGGGAAACATGATCGCGTTCTCCGGACAGACGCGACTGCAGGCCGGGCATCCCTTGCGGCAGTTGTCCGGTTGTTCGACCAGGATCGTCTCTTGCGCGTCAATTCCATACACGCCAAAGAGACAGAAATCGATACACTCCATACAGTTGGTACAGCGGCTGTAGTCGATCACGGGGTACCAGCGCCGCGTGGTCGGATTGTTGATCGGCGGCGTCGAACTGGCCGGAGCCTGCTGTGTGAATGGTTCCACGGCCGCACCGCCGAGTGTCACCAAGGGGACCCCGCAATCGGCGATGCGCGATTCGATTTCGGCAATCAAGGCATCCCACTGCGAACTCGACCGCAAATCAACATAGAAGATCGTCCGGCGTGGTAACGGACGACTCGCGGTCACTGGGGATGGTCCATCGCGATCGGCGGCGGACGACGCCGCGCGCGTTTGCGACGCTCCCATGCGACCCGATACTCCCAACCGGTCGAGTATCCAGTGCGCGGCGCGCGGGTAGAGCCACGTCAGCACGACAAACGAACCGGTGGCATGCCGCATGTCCATCACTGCGGGGTGCTCTGACCGCAGATCGTACAGGTGTGGAATCACCACCACATCGACGGCCGGTTGCTGCATCAAATAGAATGCGAGATCAGCCTCCAGCCGGCGTTTGGCCGGGTGGTTACTTTGCCCTTGCGATATGAAAACCGTCGTGCGTGCCGGCATGAATACACCCTTCGAGTCAGATTAATTTGCACGAATCACCTTTGATGGTGCGCTGCGTGAGCTCCCAAACGGACGCCAGATGATCGACATACGCGGCCGGTTCCAGAAGCGTTTCCGTGGATGCCAATTCCATGGCGAACAACCAGCCTTCACCATACTTGTCCTGGTTGATCCCGGACGGATCATACATCAGCGCTTCGTTCCATTGCACCAAGCGCCCATCGGCCGGGGCGAACAGTTGACTTTCCGCCTTCTTGCTCTCGATTTCACCAATTGCCTGCTGGGCCTTGAGCAGCGTGCCGGGATCGACATACCATTCCAAGAAATAGACGTCACGCAACATCCGCTCGGCGTACGCGGTGAACCCGAACCGATGCACCGCCCCGTCGGGACGTGCCCACATATGATTCTTGGCGTACCGGCGATCGGTCGGCATATGGGCTTCGTACTGGCCCATCATGAACACCAGGTCACTCATGGGGAAATCTTCTCTTGTTGTACATCGCGGCCGTGGGGCGACTTGCCAAAACAATACACGATCCCGTCGGTACAAGCGATGACCAGACGACCGGCTGCCGCGACCGGCGACCCACTAAAGCCGTCCCCGGCTTCAAATTCCCAGAGCTGCTTGCCGGTCTTCGTATCGAGGGCCAACAACCGGCCGCCCGCCGTGGCAACAAACACGCGCCGGCCGGCAACCAACGGCGCGGCATCCACATACCGGCGGGTCGTGATCTTCCAGATCAATCGACCGTTCCGCAAATCAACGGCATACACTCGTTTGGCACGCGACCCAAAAATGGCGGTCGCCGTACCCAGTGCCGGACAGCTGCGAATCGACTGCGATCGTTCCGGGTCGTGAAACGTCCACACCGTCTTCGCCGCGCGCCAATCGACACAAAAGAAATCGCCCCCCTCGGTGCCGAAGAATACATGATCACCACGCGCCGCCGGTGTCACGCCCGTCGGCGCGCCGATATCAACCAGTCCCACTTCCTTGCCGCGGTCCAAGTCGATGATATGAAACTGCGCATCGCAGCCCGCCAAAAAAGCCCGGTTTTCCACCACGGTCGGCGTGCAACGAATCTGATTGTCAATCGAGTACTTCCAGATCAGCTTGCCGTCCGCCGCGCCGAGGCAATAGAGCCGGCCGTCTTGCGACGTGAACAAGACGTGTTGCTTGTGGAACCCGGCACCACCGTCAATTTCACCATCCGACGCATGCGTCCATAGCACGTTTCCCGTGCCGGCATCCAGGCAGTAGAACGTCCCGTCCATGTCGCCCACGTAAACACGACCGTCCCGACACGCCGCCGGTGCCAGAAAACTGCTGTCCGTCGTATGCCGCCAGACTTGCTTCCCCGTGCGTAAATCAAGACCGTATATCGCACCATCAAGGTCCGCGATAAACACCCGGTTATCCATGATCGCCGGCGTGGACTCGAACGAGCCGCCCTTGACCGCGAACTGCCACTGTAGCTCGAGCTTCTCCGGTAACGTGCATGGCGCCACGCCAGTCGACAACGGGTTACCCCGATATACCGGCCAGGCGTCTGTTTCAACCGAGTCCGCACCCCGTAACCCGGGCGACACGAGAAACGCGCCAAGTAATACAGCCATCATCAGGCAGCTCACGACCGGCCCGAATGTCACCCTGGATTTCCGTGACCTGGCGCTCAACCGCGTGCGTGAATTGAAAACAAACGCGCCACGGCCGCACGCCCGCACCGCTTCGGCAAGATTCATCATGGTTGCTCCGCGAGGTCCATCGCCCCTCTGTAATCGTTCTGCTGTCGCCGTTAATATGCCGCCGCCACTTGAAAATGTCGTGTGCGAGTTCGACCAACGGGAGAACGGACCGCGTCAATTCGCTATCCAGTCGGACGACCCTAACCGCTCCAAGAATAAGAACTGCCCGCCGACGCGTCCGTACCCGCCTCCGCGACCAACCTGGATGTCTAAGACGCACGCCCGGCTGTCGAGTTTTGATACTGCTTCTCAGTGTAGTTGGCATATCGCCAGCATGCCAGATAACCAGCGGCTGAGACGCCCGCGCGTGTGCTGCAGGAACAGTCCGAGAGCTCGTACGGTTCCTGATGCGGGAGGCCCGCAACCCGCAAGGGAGTACGCCCTCCTTCGGTCGCGCTCCGGCTGTTCGCTTAAAAACATGCGCGCATCTTACAGCCTAACGAGGCGTTGCCTCCAACCAACGGACGGATCCCGGCACGCTGGAACGTATGATTCTGCACGACCCGCCGCCCGCAAGTCGGCTGCCCTCCCACCCCCACCGAGGCAAGCTCGGTGGCGAGGGAAGGGGCGTGTGAGTGGGACGCATGAGGGATTCCTTCTGCGTCTAAACGGTTTTCCACCGAGACAAGCTC
>CAZSOG010000510.1:0-4931 GCA_964607555.1 uncultured Pirellulaceae bacterium
GCCACATGTGCGCGCCGTGCGCGCATGTTTCCAAGCGAACAACGGGAGCGCTGCGCATGCAAGGGCGTACTCCCTTGTGGGTTGCGGGCCTCCCGCATTAGGAAGAAGGAAAAAAGTGGTTGAGCCGACGGTCGATGCTCTTTGATATATCTTTTGGGCCCTTGCATTTCCATTTACGCTGGACTTTCGACACCGTGCCGGGCGGTTTTCGTGTTCCTGCCCCAAATATTCTTGCCTCCTCTTCACACGCTCCCGGAAGATTACCAAATGATAATCTTCCGGTCACGCTGCGGTCACGTTGACATCGTATGATAGGGACACGCTACGGTCCGTTCGGGCCCGTGGCATGCGAATTGAAAGACCCTTGATGCGGGCGGCCCGCAACCCACAAGGGAGTACGCCCTTGCATGCGCAGCGCTCCCGTTGTTCGCTTGGAAACATGCACGCACCGTGCGCGCATGTGGCAGCCTGAGAATCTAACGAGGTAGGACCTCGAACCAAAGGCGAGCTACCGCTCGCAGCGTGTTGGCCCGCTCCCGTTGGTCGCTAAACGTGACTCAAGATGATCATGTTCTTGTCTATAAGCATAGTAGTGTGAGGTGGGAGATGAAGCGGGCCGTGCTCGGGATCGGTATTTGCGTGATTGTGATTACGGGTGTCGTGGGGGTAGTGTGGAACCGAGTTGTTTCCGGGGACGCGCCCCCTCCGGACGGCACTCTCACGCATTCGGTTACCGCAATCCAAACCGCGTTGCCGGTGCGCGAGGATTTTCAGTTGCTGCAGTGGTGGATGGGCACGGTCGAAAGCAAACGCACGGTACGCGCGATCGCCATGGAGGAAGCGCGCGTACTATCGGTTGAGGTTCCCGATCAGACGGAGGTGGACGAAGGAACGGTACTGTTCACGCTTGGCGGGCCGCGACTCGGCAGCCGGCTTGAGGCAGCCAAGCAACAACTGAGTTCTTTGCGTCGGCATCTTGCGTTGGCTGAGCACCAGGTGGAGCGTAAAGAGACGCTTGCCAAACAAATGATCGTGGGCCAAAAAGAGCGTTTCGCGGCCGAGGTTGAGGTGACGAACCTGCGGCCGCAACTGGAAGCCGCACAAGTGGCAGTTCAGCGTTTGCAGGACGCGACACGCGTGGTGGCACCGCTGCACGGTGTGTTTACGAAACGCCTTGTCAGCGTCGGGCAGGACGTGCAAAAAGGCGAGGCTCTGGCGGAAGTCGTCGACCGGAAACATGTGCGTATCGTCGCCACGCTTTTTCCGCGCGCGTGTGTTCCGCTTAAGGGTCATGATGTGACGATCAACATCTTGCCCGGCGAGACCACGCCAGGTGTTGTCGCCAGAGTGCTGCCGCAACGCACGGTTGCCGGCGCCACGGTTATTTGGATTGAAGGCGATCAACTGGATGATCGCCTGTTGCCTGGCCAACGGGTCGCCGGCGAGATCGAGGTGGCTACGCACAAGGCGTCATTGGCGGTGCCCGCTGGTGCGCTCGTCTTTGATCAGCAGGAACATGCGTATGTGTTTGTGCGACGGCGTGCGGGATACGAAAAACGTCGCGTCCGGTTGGGGCTGAGCGCGGGCACTTACGTCGAAATTGCTTCGGGCATCCAGGCGGAGGACCAGGTTGTCGTCCAAGGAGCCTACGAACTGTACTATCAGGACTTCAAGCACGTCTATAAGGTTGCCGACTGATGAGACCGTTCGTGCGATTCGTGGTGAGGACGCCCGTCGCGTCGGGGCTGTTTCTAACGCTGGTTGTGGCGTTGGGGGTCTACGCGGCGTGGCACATGCCGGTGGATCTGCTCCCCAATCTGGAAGTTCCGGTGGTCAACGTTGTGTCGCACTATCCGGGCGCGACCGCTGAAGACATCGAGTTGCTCGTCTCACGTCCGATCGAGGCGGAGCTGGGGACGATCGTCGGTGTCAAACGTGTTGCCTCGACGTCCGTGCAAGGGATTTCCGTGGTCACGGTCAACTTCAGTTGGCGGACTTCGGTTACCGAGGCCCGGCAGGCGGTGCAGGCAAAGCTGTCGCGCGTTCGCGAGCTGCTCCCACCCATCGTGCGTCCGCGTTTGGAAAGTATTGGCACGACGCTGCAGGAGGTTGCCGGCTACATTGTCTATGGCGGTGCGGATCTTGTTACCTTGCGCAATGCTGTCCAGTACGACCTTGTTAGCCGCTTGCGAAGTATCGACGGTGTGTCAATGGTGCAGGTGCTCGGCGGTGACCAACGCGCGATCACGGTCACGTTGCGGCCGGAGACGTTGGCGCAAACCGGCCTTTCCGTCGGCGCGATCTCGACGCAATTGCAGAAGAACAACATGAATGTGGTGGCCGGCTATGCGGCGCGTGGTTCGCGCGAGTATTTTGTTCGCGGCGACGCGCGGCTGCGAACTGTCGAGGATGTACGTGCCTTGCCCGTGACGGCCGCCAACGGGCAGACGATATTACTGGGGACCGTTGCCGACGTCGCAGCCGGGCGGACCCCCCGACACTATCAGGTCCATGGCGACTGCGTGCCGGCAGTCGCGCTGCTGGTGCGAAAGCAGCCGGGGGCCAGCACGATCCGCGTGGTTCGCGAGCTGGAGGCGACCGTCGCGCGGCTGCATGGGTTGCTGCCGCCCACGGCGCGGATCAGGAAGTTTTACGATCAGTCCGAAATCATCCGCGAAGCCCGCGATACCATCGTGCACGACCTGCTTCTCGGCGCCGCGTTGGCCGTTCTTGTGCTGTATTTCTTTTTGGGATCGATTCGTCCCACGCTGATCGTCGCAGTTACCATTCCAGTCACCCTGCTGGCAACTGCCGGGGTCATGCACGGACTGGGACTTGGTTGGAACATTGTCACGATGACGGCGGTGACGTTGGCGATCGGCATGATCGTCGACGATGCGATCGTGGTCGCGGAGAACATTTACCGTCATCGTTCCGCAGGCCGGAGCGAAATGGATGCCAGCATCGACGGCACGTTGGAGATTGCCGCCGCGGACGCATCGGGCACGATCACCACGGTCGCGGCGTTCTTGCCCCTGGTGATGGTCACGGGACTGGCCGGCCTGTTCCTGAAGCCGTTCGGGCTAACGATCAGCGCGGCGCTGCTCGTTTCGCTCGTATTGTCGTTGACACTGGTTCCCATGCTGTTCAGTCGCAGCCACGCTGGTTGGTCGGGACAGGCGTTCTTGGGCGACCGTCTGCTTCACGTTCTGGATCGATTGAGACAGAAGATCACGGGTTTCGCGTTTCATCACAAGATGCTTACCGTGGGAATCGCCGGGCTGTTTCTTTGTCTGGCCGGGCTTTCGGCTTTTTTGGGTAAGGTCCGAGTACTGCCACCCATCGATGAAGGCGCGATCTTGATCGAATACGTACTGCCGCCCGGAACCTCGTTGCGCGAGAGCGGCCGCATCGGCGATTCGTTGGACCGGATCGCGCTGGCCGATCCGGACGTCGCGTGCGTCTACCGGCGGACCGGGTCACCCGAACAAGGTTACCAGATCGAAGGCGTCAACGCCGGCGAGATCGTTATGAAGCTGAAGCCAAAATCCGTGCGGCGACGAAGCGTTGCGCGGATCATGGCGAGCCTAAAGAAGACTTACGATCAGATGGATGGCGTAGTCTTCCTGTATCATCAGCCGACCCAGGAAAAAATCGACGAGAGCTTTTCCGGACTGCCCGCCGTTTTCGGAGTCACGGTCTACGGAACCGACATGCAGATCCTTACCGATCTCGCGGGTCAAGTCGAGGCGATTCTGGCGCGCGATCCGGCCGTGGCCAATATCGTGAACAATACGAAAGTCAAATCACCCGAGTTGCGGGTACGAGTGAAGTATCCGAAACTGGCATTGCTGGATGTGTCGAGTGCCGAAATAATGGCAACGCTTCAGGCCTCTCAGATCGGTGTTGAAGCGACACGCATCATTCGTCAAAAGGGTGAAATCGTGGTCATGGTCAAGCTGGATACTCCGGCGGCCCGGCGTCTCGAGGAAATTCGGCACGTGCCGATCACCAGCAACCATGGGGAACTCGTGCCGCTGGACCGAGTTGCGGACGTTCGGATCGCCTACTGCGCGCCATCGATTACGCGTTTGAACGGTCAGCGGCAGATCACGCTGTTAGCGGAAGTCGATGGCAACATTCCCGCGGTCGCCACGCGTCTGCGCCGTGCCTTCGCGCCGATGAAGCTGCCGGCCGGCTACAGTATTGACATCACGGGACAGTACGAAGTTCTGTTGGAGACGGCCTGGGAGATGCTCTTCGTACTGGTGGCAGCGGTCGTTCTGATCTATTTTATCATGGTGTTGCAGTTTCACTCGTGGCGGCAGCCGTTGGTGATCTTGCTGACGATTCCGTTCTGTCTGGTCGGTGCGTTGGCCGCGCTGTTCATGACGCACCAGGGACTCGACGTGTCGGTCGCGATGGGGGCGATCACGCTGGTCGGTATCGCCGTCAACAATGCCATTGTGCTGCTCGATTACGCCAACAAACGGGTTGCGTCGGGCGGCGGCATCGAACCGGCTTTGTTATCCGCTGCATCGGTGCGGTTGCGGCCGATTCTGTTGACATCGCTGACCACGATCTTCGCGCTGCTCCCGACGGCGGTTGGGACCGCGGTTGGTTCGCGGTTGTTCCAGCCGTTCGCCATCACCGTGATCGGTGGACTCCTGTCGGGGATCCCCACCACGCTCGTACTCGTTCCGACTCTCGTATCGGCCACGCAGCGCGGAAGCGACGGTGGGTAACCGTTCACGCGTATTTGCGCGATTAAAGACCTTATGGGCCAAAACTCGATGACCTTGAGTCAAGTTCTTGGGTCAGACTACGCATGGGTCGTGGGGCAATGCAAACGGGCATGCGATTGGGGTTGCGCGCCGTCGGTTTGGAAAACCGACCTACGTGTGCCGCCCACCTGGATATCGGGCGGCGCT
>CAZSOG010000511.1:0-4917 GCA_964607555.1 uncultured Pirellulaceae bacterium
GACTCTTTCATTCCTGACTCCAATCCGGTTTATCCCGGCGCTTTCGGCTTGCCCCATGGGTGAACAAGTCTCCCAGCTACAGCGCGTGATCAGGCACAATTGATGACCTTGATAGCGCGTAACCGTGCTGTGCCGCCGACTTGAGGCATTGGTCGCGGATTCCAGTTTGGCATTTCAGATCGTCGATACGCCAGCGCTCTTGCACGCTCAGGACAAGGTGCAAGTTATCCCAGTATCGCCCGCGTTTCGTGACCGTCTGACCGGAGAGGTCGATGTCCGAGTTGACGATCGTGAGCGGCCGCAGTTCGTTCCCGACTGCTTCGTGGACAAGGGATTCCTTGCCCAATTGACGTTCGATATATGCTTCCATGTCGGCTCCTACGGGGCAAGCCCGCGGGGGGGGGCTTGCCGAGGTCACTTGCTGAACTTGCACTTGGCTAAACAATTCCGGGACAAGCGATTTGCTAAAGGTAGCGCAAGATGAGATCATCATATGTTGGTGCGAATGAGCGTCGATCCGTTGTTGTTCTTTTCTGGTTTGCGAGCCGTTGTTCTTGGTGTGGTTTTTCGCGCTGGCTCGCACGATATGGCTGGCAATGCCTCATCGCGCAAGACCAAGTAAAAAAATGTGATTATCTGCGTAATGTGCGCGCGCCGTTTACGCTTCTCCTCATAGGGGGATGTTTATGGCACACAATGGCGACAAATTGGCCCACGATTTGGAACGGTTTCGCGAGGCTCGACGAGTGCGCCGCGCTGGACGCGTTGCGCAAGTTTCGTCGCCGCGCGCTCGAAGGCAATACCGTCGAGGACCCCGCGCCCGGAGAAACAAGCCACGAATCACGCGAATAAGAGAAGATCGCTACAAGCGACCGACCGTGCCGACAAACCGTCATTCTTCGCATCCACTCATTTTCATACCCTATCTCTAAATGAGCTCGAAAAACGAATCTTGGCCGATGTGTTCGCAGTATTTCTCGGCCAGTTCGGGTAAGGAACTCGGGCGTGTGCACAACGGGAGCCAGCCGTCGATCGAGCCACGAAAGCACCAGCGCGACACCGCGAATAACCGCTTGTCGATGTCGAGAAGGCTGAATTTGAAACAGGGGTCTTCACGTTCGTAGACGAGGATCGCTCTTGTCTTGACGTCCACGCCGGCAAGAAACTGCATGCCACGTTTCCGTATCGCTTCCCGAACCACTTCGACTTCTTGTTCCGTGATCAATAGATGTTGAATCCGGCGACAGAAGACCTGACCGCGCGGATTTTCATATACTTCAAATCCATCGGGCAAGCGCGCGCACAAGTCGCCTTCGCATTTCTTCGAGAAAAAATACATGGGTTCGCCCGTCTTGGTGTGCCCCTGATGAAGGTAGTATATTTCGAGTTTACGGTTCACGTGTTGAACGGCCGCCAGGCGACTGATTGGGGCCGTGGACGAGTCGGGCGTCGCATCTTGACGCTGGACGGGCTCTGGTGGCGGGTCGGTCGTGGTGGAGGGACTTTCGGTCGCTTTTTCTGGCCGCGACGGGGGGCGTATTGGCGCCGCCGGGGACGGTGACGCGGGCCGTTGGCGGAGTACCGGCCGGCGATAGGCATCGGATACCCAACGTAATCGAGTCTCCCCGCGGCGGCCGTCCTTCGAGGGTGGGCAGACGCGCGATTTCTCACCGCTCGCCACGAAATCAGGCACGCAATCGAGACAGGCCACCAGGAACTCCAACTCGCCGGCAGTCGGGGAACGTGGCGTGGCGCCAAGACGAGCGTGGATCACGACGGGGTACGCTTCGGGGCAGGCGATCGGCCACCCATAACGCTCCACCAAGTAAAGGTCGACCGGGGTCATGTCCGTCGCGACGTCAAACATGACGGCCATGCCAGACCCCCGGCGCCACCGTTGACGATGCGCGACACGTCGTCCATGTCGTCATGCACGCACAGGCCCAGCGTCACCCCGGTGCGGCCCAGCACGATCGCATAACGGGTCGGATAGCCGGCAACATTGACTTCGATCGGGATTTCGCCCGGCACGAGTTTCCAGGGCGCCTGCCGGAAATAACGGTCCGCCGCGTGGTAGAACGACTCCATGCCGTCTCGGTCCACGCCGCGCCCGTCGGCCAGGGCACACGGTTCCGGCCCACCGGCACACTTCACCGCGTCCAGGCGGATTGCATCCAACGCCGGCAACTCGTCCAGCAATACGCACTCCACCTTCGCTGCGGTCAGCTTCCGCCGGAGAAAATCATAGCCGTTCGAATCCGATACCTCGATCCGTCGCGGGCGTCCGGACAACTGCCGCATCACCTCCACCGCATGTTCCCAAAGTCGTTCGGCGGTAGGTTCACCCTGAATCATCTCGCTGCACAACACGATCCCCGACTCCTTGTCCACCACCAAGACCGACCAGGGCCGCCGGCCGCCGATAGCCTGGCTGGAGGCGCTCATCGGTTGGTGGAAAAAATCGATCTGCCATGTCGCATCGCCGAGCGGCAAGTCGCAAGGGTCGAAGGCGTCGGCCAATGGCGGTACCGACTGGGCCGCCACACCCTCGGCAACCCTTTGCAGGAGTTGGCCGATCAGCTGTGGCTGGTACGTCACGCGGCACTCCACGTCGAATTCGCGCAGCGATCGGCGCCATGCCCGACGGTATTCCGTGCACGGCACTTCCAACTGCCGAGGGCGTCGCGGCGTGCCGGTCGCTGGCTGCAAAAACGCGGACAGCATTTCCCGCCACACGGTGGCGGGGGTCGGATCCCCGTCGATCATGGTCAGGCACCGCAATTCATCACGCTCGGCGTCGGCAACACCCAGAACCCAACACGGCGATTCCTCGGGATGATTCGGGTTCAGCTGCAGCACGTCAAGTTGCCAGCTGGTGTCTTCCCGCGGCAATTCCAGCAGCTGCTCGCGCGGCATCGGCAACGCGGTTTCGGCCCGATCGAGCGGCGTGCCGAGCACGCGCCGCGCCCACGTGACCGCGCCTGGAACTGTCCGCCACGCGGGTAGTAACAGCCGGGCGGTGTCGTGCGTGTTTTTTTTGCGCGGTTCGAAATGGATCGCCTGACCGGACCGCACCATGCGGACACCGAACAAGTAATCCACGAACGCCGCGTCGCGCGAACGGGCATGCCGCAGCAAGCGGCACGACTCGTCGCAATCGCCGCGGGTGGCGAACGCCCATAATGCGCGTGCGTACCGCCACACAGCCGTGCGGTCATCGTAGCGGTCCAGCAGTCGTTCCAACTCCTCGAATTGTCCGCTGTCCAGCAGGCAGGCGGCCAGCCAATAGCGGGCTCTAAGGTGGTCAGCTTCATCCAATTGTAGTACTTCTCGAAACTGCCCGGTCGCGTCCTCGACGCAACTCAGTCGCCACAACGAGGTGCCTGTGCCAAAAACGGCACGCACATAGCACCGCGCTCCCGGGTTGTCCCACAAGCGTCCGTTGGCGTTCTCGAAAGTGGAAACGGCCGCGGCATGCTGGCATTCGTCCAGCGCCGTCTGATACGCCTCCAAAGCCCGATCCAGATCCGGGTCGTCGTCCGCGCGATCCAGCAGCTGCTGCAACGGACTTACCACCGTCTTCGGTTGCACTTGAACCGCACGAGCCGAACGGCCTTTCGTCGAACGGTGACGCCTCTGTTTCCGCTTACGCGACATGCCTACCTCCTTGCGAGATCGCCTCGATCGAACCAGGTCCGCCTCAACAAAAGCGGCCCGAAGAAACCGACGGAGACCATTATCCAAGTCTCGTGGAATAATGCAACTCAAATCCCTAGCTTCTCCCGGTCCACGACCTCGATGCGTAGTCCGATCCAAAAACTTGACTCAAGATCATCAAATTTCGGCCCATAAGGTTTCTAATGCTATGGCGTCCGGGTGTTCAGTTACTCGCGAGCGGCTATGATTCGCAGAAGACCGATGCAGATTCTCAATTGGAGCCACACTATGAGCAGCACCGACATTCGCAGTAGCATGCGAGTCGCCAGGGTCTCCCGAGCGCTGATGTGGACGGTCTTGGTCGTGTTTGCAACTGGCCTGTTGGGCATGCCGACCGTGCTTCCGGCGGACGCCCTCTGGAGGCATGACCCGTTTCGATGTGCCTCTGGCGAACCCTTTTTTTGCACAAGGTGTCGACAAGAATAGTGTCCCGTGGGGCTGGTCAAGATACGGTGGTGGTGGCCGCGACCAGCATCTGGGCATCATGCCCGGGCCGGACGGCCACAAGACGCTGCTGATCGCGGACGGCGACCCGGCACGCGAGATCGGTGTATTCCAGACGGTTCCTGCCAAGGGCGGCGAGACCTATCGAGTTTCGGCGCGCCGTGCGCGGTGTGCTGGGGGCGGGCGCTTATCTACAAATGCGTTTTCTGCCTTCGAACCAGCTGGTCCAGACCGGCCTCGACGCGCGGTCGGCCGACACGTTTTCCGAAGTGTCGGTAAAAGGTACGGCACCACCAGACACGACTCACTACGTGATCTACTTGTACACGCACAAAGATCCGATTCCAAGAGTCCTGGTCACCGATGTCAGACTTGTGGGTGGCCTGCCGGCTCCACCACCACCGCCGCCGGCTCCGATCCCGCCGCGGTATACCAAACTGAAACAACTGCATTTGAACATCGCTTTGGTCGAGAAAGGCCAGGCGCACGTTGTCATCGTCGTCCCCGCCTCGGGGATCCATGCCGCGGATGCCGCAACGATCCAACATGCGATCCAGTCTCGGACCAGAGTCGAGGTGCCGGTTGTATCGGACAACTCGGCGGAGGCCGGCGTCCCGATCCGCGGCAATCTGATCGCGTTGGGCAATCGCTCAACGAACAAGACGATCAGTGCCCTGTATGACCGCTACTACTGTCTGGTCGATGTTAAGTACCCAGGCGCCGAAGGATACGTGATCCGAACGGTCCACAATCCGT
>CAZSOG010000512.1:0-4910 GCA_964607555.1 uncultured Pirellulaceae bacterium
ATAACGGCATTCCCAAGGCGGATTGATTCCGGCTTGGTAGGGAAGCGTGACCAGGCTCATGAAGAAATGGGCTCCGGACAAAATCGGTTGCCGAATGGGGCCGGCGGTGTGTCCGTACCGCTCCAGTGCCGTCTCCTGAAAATAGAGCGGTTTGTGGCAGACGGCTGACGCTTTCCAGGTGAAGCTCATCGGCATCCAATGCCGACCGGCGAACGGTTCATCGCCTAGTGTGCATTCGGTCGGCACACCCCACCAGGAAGTCAGGAAACAGAGGTCGTCATCACTCAGATCGTCGAACCGGAGTTTGACGACGTCATTCTGGGCGTTGAGGACGAGCAGGCGACCGCGTTTGATATTGGTCAGTCGCCCCGTGGCCAGCACTTGATGGTTACGATCGCGCCAGGTTCGAACGGGTGATTTGGACAGCTCGCGGTCCCGCGCGGTTTCCTCTTTGAACAGATCATCTTCATCCGGACGAAACGTAGGCGTGATATCGAGCGAGATCTTTGAAATCGCGCTATGTTGCCATTTATCCAAGGCCGTGCCACATCGTTGGCCTTCCTTGCAGCAATCGCGCTGGTTATAGACGCGCTGGCAGCCGTGCGAAACGGTTGGTTTCAGTTCGTTGACGGCGGCGGGCGTTGGTTCCGGCAGCGGTTGCGGCGGAGGGTCCTCAAGGACGGCGTCGCGCGCCGGCGTTGGTTGCGCGACCAAGGCCGCCGGGGTTGAGACGGTTTGCGCGGCGCTTACGTCGTCCAGTGGCTGGGCCGGTACGGGACGCCGCTGTTGCCGGTCTCCGAACGGATCGGCAAACGGATCCGCGGCACCCCGTTTTGTGGGCGGAATGGGTTGGTTCAGGGCAACGGGTTGAATGGTCACCGGTGTTGCGTCGAGGACATTCGCCGGGACCAATGACACGATATCATTGTCGCTCCACGCCGCGGTGATTTTCAGCGGTCGGGCCTGACTGACCGATGGCGTGCGCCAGCGAAGAACGGTCGGTCCAGTCGAGCGCGCGGGCGTGGCAAGCGTACGTGAGTGTTGCACCGTACCGCGTGGTTGTTGGGCCGCTGTCCCTTTGGCCACCCAGGTCGCCCGCAGACCACTCTGCTGCCCATGATCCGCGGCACATGCAGCCCGCGGCATGGCGGAAACCACGAGTGACAAGACAACTAGCACACCGATTGCAGCTTGACCAAGCCGGCGGTCCCCACCGAAGTTGGCCTGAGTGATGTATGGAATGGGCATCGCGGCTGGCGCCGTGACGCCACCGGATGTCCCCGTCGTGGAGCCCAATCGAATCTCATCCCGTGTCCCCACTGGTCGGGTATTCCGGGCTGTAATTCGGCGCTTCCTGCGTAATAGCAATGTCATGTGGGTGACCTTCTCGTGCACTTGCCGGCGTAACCTGAATGAATTTCGCTCGGGTGCGAAGCTGTTCAATCGTCCGCGTGCCGCAATATCCCATCCCAGCCCGCAGACCTCCGACCAACTGATACACAAAATCACTTAATGGACCTTTGAACGGTACCCGGCCCTCGACGCCTTCCGGCACGAGTTTCCCGTTGTCCTTACCGGATGTGACCACATCCGCCTGGCGATACCTTTCACTCGATCCCTTGACCATGGCCCCCAACGAGCCCATTCCGCGATACGATTTGAATGTTCGCCCCTGGTATAAAATCGTGCGCCCCGGGCTCTCGGCCAGTCCGGCGAACAACCCGCCGATCATCACACAATGGGCTCCGGCCGCGATCGCCTTTGTTATGTCTCCCGAAAATCGAATTCCACCGTCGGCGACGATCGGTACATCGGTACCGGCGGCCGCTCGGGCCGCGTTCGATACGGCCGTCACTTGGGGAACGCCGACACCGGAAATAATGCGCGTCGTGCAGATCGAACCAGGTCCAATCCCGACCTTGACCGCATCGACTCCCGCATCCAACAAGTCCCGGCATCCTTCCTCGGTTGCCACGTTCCCCGCAATAACGTCAATATCCCAGCGTCGCTTGACTTCCCGAACCGTCTCTATGACGTTCGCCGAGTGGCCATGTGCACTGTCGACGACCAGCACATCAACTCCGTTATGGATCAAACTCTCCGCACGCTCGAAATCCAGAACGCCAATGGCGGCCCCCACTCGCAAACGCCCCTGTTCATCCTTACAGGCGTTTGGGAACCGCTTCATCATGTCGATGTCTTTAATCGTTATAAGCCCCGTCAGTTTGTAAGATTCGTCAACCAGTAAAAGTTTCTCCACCTTTTTTGCCGTTAAAATTCGCTCAGCTTGCTCAAGCGTTACAGTTCCCGTCGCCGTGACCAGGTTCTCGCGCGTCATGACTTCCGAAATCGGCCGATCACTCTCTTCCAAGAAACGCAGGTCGCGCCGCGTCAGAATTCCGACCAGCCGCCCATCCTCGGTCGTTATCGGTATGCCGGAAACATTGTGCAAATCCATCAATTCCTGGGCGCGGGCAACCGGCGCCTCCGGCCGAAGCGTGACCGGGTCGATGATGATCCCGTTCGCACTCCGTTTGACCTTGTACACCTCTTCGGTCTGCGTTTTGATCGACATATTCTTATGGATGACGCCGAGCCCGCCGGATTTAGCCAGGGCGATCGCCATCGCTGACTCCGTGACCGTGTCCATGGGCGAACTGATCAATGGGATATTCAGCTGAACGTGACGTGTTAGTTTGGTCGTGACATCGACCTGTGACGGTACGACTTCACTGTATGCTGGCACGAGCAGCACGTCGTCAAACGTGATTGCGGTGTAGAGGAGTTTCTCGTCCATGGTGGTTCGCTGCCTCGAAAGGGGGACAAGGAAGTGGGCCAAGTGCGCATTATGCAGGCAGTAGGGCAGATTAGCAATTGGCCCCAGAGAATGGGGGGAGTGCTTCGACGCTAGCGGTGCCGGCGTCTTGCCCGCCGCAGCAGACCATAGCCGTAACCGATCAGGTCCAGCTTGCTGCGGATGACAACCCGCCCGTCGGAATCACGTTTCTCGGTTTCGCGCGAGACCAATTCACCCGGGATGTCCTCGCAATGCACTTCCTTGGTGATGGTCACCGAGCCACCCTTTTTGAAAACCGTGGAAACCGTCCACGTATTGAGCATCTCGTCCAGAATCGCGCGCTGGTGATCGACTTCTGTAACCGTGACTGCCGTCTCCGAAACAACATCGCCCGTCTTCAAGTCCTTCGAGATCGTGTTGCGCTTCAATACCTCGGGCATGGCGTGGCGCGAATAATAAATCGTGCTGGTTCGAATCACGTCCTCGTTCTGCGACACGACACGGAGCACATTCGCAACATATTCACGGTTGCCGATGGTCAGCGTCTCGGAACTGAGTGTCTGCGATGACACCACGTTCTGATCGAAGGTCTGGGTGAGCGTCTGCGGCTCCGGCGCCATCCGGTTGCCGGCCACATCGACGCTGCTGCTGACGCACAGCGAGTAGGATCGTCGCGACACTCGAGTGACCTGCATTCGCGTCGTTCTGATACTCGACTGCTCCACCTCGCCTTTGTCGTTGAACGAGTCCGTTTTGACACGCACGACCTTCCAAGCACGAGGTCCGAACCGAGCCCAGGAATGCGACTGGGGATCAGGAACGCCCGGTAGTTGCGGGGCCGCGATTATCACGGCGCAGAACACCGCACAGACGCCTAATGCGCCGAGCAAGCACGGCAAATTACCGACAGAGAAAGAACGCATCTCGTGACGAACAACCTTCCGGCATTACAGCAGCGCACAACCGCGTTCCGATTGCCACATACGCCATCACCGCGAAGCAGTCCCCCGATCTCCCGCTGGGTCAATCTGGGTAGGACAATCCCTCAGCATAAGCTCCAGACCTCGCGCCGTGCACCACCTATCATGGTGGTATGGTCCTCTTCAATGCGGAGAATATCGAATATCGAACACGGAATTCTGAAGGCTGAAGCAGCGAGCGTGCACCACCAAACCTCGCCTCCCTCTCACCTAACGCGGGAGGCGCGCAACCCAAGAAGGGTGACATCCGCCTTTGGCGGATGTGTGGGCGAGTGCGTCCCCGCTTCACATCCGCCATAGGCGGATGCCACCCGGCCACAAAACAAAAACATGCGCGCACGGTGCGCGCATCCTGCAGCCTGAGAATCTAACGAGGCGTTGCCTCCAACCAACGGACGCATGGCGATGCATTGGAGACCTTCGGTCGCTCCCGTGCGGGGTCTGGAGACCCGCGCACAGCGCTAGCTCTTGTCCCATCCGGCCACCGCCGGGTTTATCCCGGCGGAGCGATGATTCCGCACTACGCGCGCGGCGCCTCACCCGCTTTCCCGCCTTGCGATGGCAACGGTTCGGCGTCCAACACCTGGACCGCCTCGACAATCAGTGCGTCTTGGCGTGCGAAGATGGTGCGCAGATCAAGCAGCAGGCGGTCGTTTTGCACGCGTCCGCAAACGGCCCATTTGCCGACCCGCAGCCGACCGGCGAGCGCATCGACGGTGCCGTGCGCCGGCTCGAGGGCGACGCACCAAGTGTCGACTTGCTGGTTGGGCATCGACCCACCCCCCAAGAATGTTGCGTCTTGAACCGGTTCCGCCGACTGGATCACGCCGGCGGCCGCCAACTGGGGCGCCAGACGCTCGGCCCGGTTCTTCAGGTTTTCCACCGGCGTGGACAGCAGCGTCAGGAGCGGCAGTTTCTGCTCGATCTGATCCGGCTCCTGGTATAGTCGCAGCGTGGCGGCCAGTGCCGCCAGCGTAATCTTGTCGACGCGCAGCGCGCGGGCCACTGGGTGCTGGACAATCTTCGCGATCAGCTCATGGCGGCCGAGTACGATTCCGCACTGGGGCCCGCCCGGCAACTTGTCGGCGCTGAACAGGACGACATCCGCGCCCGCTCGAACGCTCGCCTGCGGG
>CAZSOG010000513.1:0-4905 GCA_964607555.1 uncultured Pirellulaceae bacterium
GGATACCGACAAGCCAAGCATTGACAAACCAATAGCGAAAAAAGTGGCGCTGTCCGATTAGGCTGGCAGGATGTGCGCACCGTGCGCGCATGTTTCCAAGCGAAAAGAGTGTAAGATCTTAGGTTGAAAGGCGGCGACAAAACCGCATCGGCAGAGCGTTTATCCGCGTCTTCGACGGACGTGGACGTCCATCGTACATTCCTTTTCCTTGCATCTGACTCGACTTACGGCCCCGCGCGACGAACTTCATGAATAATCCGGGTAAATGTGCCTTCCTCGCGCGAATCGGAGAGGAGCCCCTGGGATGATGACTCACGGACCCAGACCGTTGTGGTGTGCCGCGTTGGTGTTGGTGCCGGCGGTCGGTTTATTGGCGGGACCGATCGAGCAACTGCGCGAGGCCCGCAACGGGCCCGGTGGGCTGGTCGTTTGTATCGGGTGCGACGATCCGGAATTGTTGACGGATCTCGCGGACGAGGATTACGATCTTGTCCAGGCGCTTGATCCGGACGCTCACGCCGTTGAAAAGGCCCGGACCTACATCCGCGCGAAACACGTGTACGGCCGTGTAACGGCGGAACATTTGGCAGGAAGCCGTCTGCCCTACATCGACAATCTGGCCAACGCGATCGTGGTTCGGGATGTTCGATGCTCGGTCCCTGATCGTGAAATTGCTCGGGTACTGGCGCCACGAGGGATCATGCTCGCCCCGACCGGTTTTTCATTCCAGGTCGCCGGGTTTGATCGGCGGCCTTCCGGCGAAGGATTTGTTGTCTTCCAGAAACCGGTTCCGGCCGCGATGGACGATTGGACACATTACCTACACGGTCCCGACAACAACTCGGTGTCACGAGACGGGCTGGTGGACCAGCCCTATCGCATCCAGTGGACGGGGGCGCCGCGTTGGGCCCGACACCACGACTTTCTTGCCGGTACGAGTGCCCTGGTTGCGACCAGTGGACGGATTTTCTCCATTGAGGACGGGGGCCCAATCTCTTCGTTAAACGAGCCGTCGCGCTGGGTCTTGGTGGCCCGCGACGCTTTCAATGGTTTGGTCCTTTGGAAACGCAAGATCGGTTCGTGGGAAAACCGATTCCGCCGATTTCGCAGTGGGCCGCCACAGATCGGGCGGCGTCTGGTTGCCGTGGGTGACCGCGTCTACGCAACGCTTGGGTATCATGCGCCGGTGACGATCCTGGACGCGGCGACCGGCAAGACCATTGGCACATGCGAGGGGACGGAAGATGCCCAGGAAATCGTCTGTCAGGATAGGACTTTATTCATCACCGCCGGCAAGGATAACTCGGCGCAGCGCGCGCGTGCCAGTCGCCGGGGGAAGACGGAGACCGTTCCGGGCAACATGCGGATCATGGCGGTCGACGTCGCCGCGGGCAAGACGCTGTGGCAGCGTGCCGATCCGATGACCGCCTGCACTTTACCGACAACACTGTGCGTTGAAAAAGAGCGTCTGTTCTTTCAAAACACGTCCTGCCTGCTGTGCCTTGATGCGCGCACTGGCCAGACGCTCTGGACGGTCGATCGACCGTCGCGACTGATGCGTAAGTCCTGGTCGGCGCCGACCTTGATGGTCCATGATGGCGTATTACTTTCGGCCGACGAAGCTGCGCATCGGCAGGCGTCGAAGATCCCGGAACCGATCGTTTGGAAGCAGACGTCCGGCCCGGACCGGGCGCCGGACGGTGAAGGGGAGCTGATCGCCTATTCCGCCGCGCGCGGCAACGAGCTCTGGCGTTGCAAGACGGCGGTCGCTTACACGGCGCCGCCGGATATCATGTTCGCAACGGGGCTCGTGTGGACCGGCACGACGGTTGGACGCAACAAGCCCGACTTCACTGAGGGACGCGACTTGCACACCGGTGAGGTCAAGCTGCATTTGAACACGGACGCGGCCTTTGCCGCGGCACACCATCATCGGTGCTACCGCGACCGGGCCACCGACCGCTTTATTCTTCTCGGCCGAACGGGAATCGAGTTCATTCCGTTCGACGGGGCGCCGCAGGTGCGTCACTGTTGGGTGCGGGGCGAATGCCAATACGGCGTGATGCCGGCCAATGGCCTGCTCTACCTGCCACCGCATTCCTGTGCATGTTATATCCAGAGTAAACTCGAAGGGTTCTGGGCACTGGCGCCGCAACGGGTCGCCCCGTACGAACCGTACACTGGACAGCGGCTCGTGAAGGGTGCCGCATACGGGACAATCGACCCGATCGGCACGGCACAACAGCGGAGCGCGTGGCCCACCTACCGCCACGATCCGGCGCGCAGCGCTCGCACTGACGTGACAATGACACCGCAGCGCGCGCCGGCGTGGACGACGCGGATCGGCGGGCAACTGACGAGCCTGGTCGCCGCTTCTGGATCGGTTCTGGTCGCGTCCAAGGAGACACACACAATCCACGCGTTGGACGCGGCGACCGGCAGCGAACAGTGGCGTTTTACGGCGGGTGGCCGAATCGACTCGCCGCCCACGATCTGTGGCAATGCCGCTATTTTTGGTTGTGCGGACGGGGCGGTCTACTGCCTGCGTCTGAGCGACGGTGTGCTGGTCTGGCGGTTTCTGGCAGCCCAACGCGACCTGCGTACCGTCTCCTATGAACAGCTGGAATCGGTCTGGCCGGTCACCGGCAGCGTCCTGCTGCACGACGGCCGGATCTACTGCACGGCGGGCCGGTCCTCGTTTCTTGACGGCGGCATGACCATGTATCAGCTCGATCCGGCGACCGGAAAATGCCTGGCCAAGAAAGTGTTCTACACGCGTGATCCGAGCACGGGTGGCGAACTGGAACAAACCATGGCGGACACCGAGCTACCCGGGACCCTGCCGGATGTGCTGGTATCCGATGGCAAGTGGATTTACCTGCGCGACCAGCGCATGGATGCCGACGGCAACGTCCAGAAGCCAGACGTTCCGCACATTTACAGCTCCGTTGGGCTCCTGAACGACCAATGGTGGTACCGCACCTACTGGCAATGGGGGACACGGACATGGGGCCGCTATTCCGGCTGGCATGTGGTTGACGACTTTCGACCCAGCGGCCGGATCATGGCCACCGATGCCGAGACGGTGTTCGGCTACGGGCGAAAAAAAGTCGGTCCGCGCGATCTGGATATGACCGGTTCGCAGCTTTTCCGAGCGGATAAGGAAGTTCGCCCCATGCCGGGAAACAATCCCAAGATCACGAAGAACAATAACGTCGCCCTACGCCAACAGCAAAAGGCCTACCAGGTTCACTATCTCTGGAAAAGCGAGCCCGACATCATGGTCCGAGCCATGGTCCTTGCCAAGAACGTCCTGTTCGTCGCCGGACCGGTGACCCGCGGCGAAGACCAGCCTCTGTTTGATGACCTGAACCAGCCGGCCGCGCTGATGGCCGTCGACGTCGAAAGCGGCGCCGAGCTCTTCCGGTGTCCACTCGCTTCCCAGCCGGTTTTTGATAGCATGATTGCTTCCGGAGACAACCTGTTCGTTACGCTGATCGACGGCACGGTTCGCTGCATGCGGGCCGGTGGGCGGTGATTCCTTTTCGCGGCCACCACCCGTAACCCAACAAGGAATGAACCCTCCTTTGGTCCAGCAATCCTTTGCCGTCGCGGGACGAACGAGGCAAGAATATGTTCGGCGAGAATATGAACCGAAGATCCCATGGCCTACAATATGTTTGCCCAAGGGACGTTTGTTTTCTTGCACACGCTTGACCTGGTTCATTAACTCAACGCGGAGACCACCACGATGCACCGAATGACGGCCTTTTTGATGGCGTCCTTGTTGCTGGCGTCCGTCGCGATTCCGGCACGTTCGGAATCGGCATGGGCGGCACGGCATCCGAATGTTTTGTTTATTGCCGTTGACGATCTGAATGATTGGATCGAGCCGCTCGGGGGACACCCGCAGACGATGACACCGAACATCGATCGGCTCGTCAGCCGTGGAATGTTGTTCACGCATGCGTACTGCGCGGCACCGGCTTGTAATCCTTCCCGCGCCGCGTTACTGACCGGAATCCGACCCGCGACGTCGGGCGTTTATCACAATTCAGACCCCTGGCGCAAGGCACTGCCCGATGCCGTTACGTTGCCACAGCACTTCATGGCCAATGGCTACACGGCGTTGGGGTCCGGTAAGATCTTTCACGGTGCGTTTCCCGACCCACCGTCTTGGGACGAGTACTTCCCGTCCAAGACCAAGCAACGTCCCAACGACCCCGTCCCCCCGAATCGGCCGCTGAATGGGATTCCCCGGACGGCCCATTTCGACTGGGGACCGATGAACGTCACGGACAAGGAAATGGGCGACGCGCAAGTTGTCGATTGGATCAGCGCCCAACTACAACGCGAATTCGACAAACCGTTCTTCATGGCATGCGGCCTGTTCAAGCCGCATCTGCCGTGGTTTGTGCCACCCAAGTACTTCAGCCAGTTCCCCCTGGACTCGATCCAATTGCCGAAGACCATTCCGAATGACTTGGACGATGTGCCGGCCGCGGGCGTGCGGATCGCCAAGCCGCAGGGGGACCATGCGAAGGTGCTGAAATACCATCAATGGTCGAAGGCTGTGCAAGCGTATCTTGCATGTATCGCGTTCGCCGACCATCAGATTGGTCGGGTCCTGGACGCCTTGGATCGCAGTCCGTACGCGAAGGACACGATCGTTGTTTTCTGGACCGATCACGGTTGGCATCTAGGCGAAAAACGGCACTGGCGCAAATTCGCGCTGTGGGAGGAGGCGACACGCACGCCACTGGTCGTCATCGCCCCAGGCGTCCAACCCGGCTCACGTTGCACTCGGCCGGTTAATCTCATCGATATCTATCCGACACTGAACGACTTGGCCGGGCTCACCGCGCGATCGGAGATTGAAGGGACCAGCTTCAAACCACTGCTTGA
>CAZSOG010000514.1:0-4902 GCA_964607555.1 uncultured Pirellulaceae bacterium
ATGAGGTATTCCAATATTAGCGAGGATTAGCGCCGATTAGTGTTCATTTTCTTCTCTTCCGTGACCAGCTACCTTATTTTTTATTTCTAATTTTTTATTTTTTATTTCTTATTTTTAATTTCACTCTTCACTTCACGAGCGGTTGATCCAGTTTCCTTCGGCAGTCCACCGAGGTGCAGTATCTCCATCGGGCAGCGCACGACACATTCGGCACAGCCGACACAGAGCGAATCGACCAAGGTCACGGGACGCCCCTGCAGGGCGCGTGACTTGATATCGATGCCCATTTGACAGTACTGATTGCAGACATTGCAATCGATGCACTTGCCCGGCTCGGGCGTAATCTTGAATTTCGACCAGCGGCCCCAGAAGTTCATCCAGAACGCCAGAGGGCACCACATTCGACACCACACGCGCTGGCCCAGGAACGGGTACATACCAACGGCGACGGCACCGGCCAGCGCCGTGCCGACCCACACGTTATAGTAATGCAACGGCCACGAGACGCCTTCCAGGTCGGCGATCGTTACGATGCTTGCCAGCGCGATGAAGATGAACCCGGCGCGTTCGAGTTTGCGTGGAAGATCTCCCTTTGGACCACGATGGCGAAACCCGTTGCCGACCGTTTCGGCCAGCGCGCCACACGAACAGAAATAGGAGCAGTAGATCTTTCCCCAACGGATCGTAATCAAGGGGATCACGACAAAGGTCAGTAGTGCGGCCCAAACGACGCCGACGACCGCCACGGTGTACCACCAGGTCGGATCCCCCATTCCGACGTGGGGTGCCGGCTTGAAGGCGGCCATATTAAGTGGCCACGCGTTGAGCGACTTTGAGACCAGCGGCGTCCACGCATTGCGGCCCAGAAAGACGGCCAGGAACGTGGGGATCCCCCACCACAACGTCCATTGCGTCGCTATGATTGTCAGATTGCGACGCCAAACCAACCAGTGCCTCGAGCGTGCGGCCCAATACAAGGCAAACACCGTGATCGCGGAAAAATAAAGCAGGTAATAAAGTCCGTAAAGATTGGTGAAGTACGTCGGCACGACCCGATAGATCCAGGTGAATCCCGGCAGGAAATAGGGTCCGGGGCCCGCGTTGGCGGGCGCGAGCGTAAAAACGTCTGGGGCGATCAGCGCCAGCCCATAAAGCAAACCGCCCACGACCAAGAGTGTCTTGGCGTGGCGCAAACGGAACGGCTCGGGGCGTCCGCGCGCTGCCATTGTGCGGTTGATCAGTTGCACGGCGAGCACGCCGAGCCAGGCGACCGGCAACACGGTTCGGGTGAGGAACCCCAGGAACCCCAAAAGGTCGGAGCCCGCCAGCCATTCCAGGCCGGGCAGCAGCAGTTTGCCCGTTCCGGCCGCTTCCGCGCGCAGCACGAAATGCTTGGCGAAAAAATAGATGAACGCGCCGACCATGAGGCCCACGAACGACAAGACGACGCGTTTCTTCGTCCAGAGTCCGTCCAGTTCAAGGCCCATGTCACGCAGGAATTCAATCGGCGGCAACGTGCCGATTTGAACGATGACATGGTCATTCACCAGGGTGTGAATCGTTCCATCGATATCGATGTCGACATCATGATCGCGGATCTCCTTGATGTTGCTCTTGTAGAGAATCGTGAGTCGGCGGTCACGTTCGGCCTGTTCGATCAAGCGCCGGTTTTCTTCTTTCGCGCGAAACAGTTCCGCGCCCCGATACGACAGCGTGACACGATTATGGTCCATCAACATCAGGGCGGTTTCGATCGCCGAATTCCCGCCGCCCACGATGAGAACGTCCTTGTCTCGGTAATCATCAGGAGTATGAAACCGATAGGTGACCTTATCCGCGTCATCCGCACCCGGGCACTGGAGCAGACGCGGTTGTCCCTGGCGTCCAATGGCGACCACCACTTGGCGCGTCGGGAAACTCGTGCCGGATTTGGTCTCGATCGCAAAGCGTCGCTCCCCCAGCTTGCGCACGCGTGTAACCTCGGTCCCCTCCTTGATGTGCAATTCCTTGTCGCGAACCAGCTGCTGGATACGGGCGAGAAATACCTCTTTCGCCAGATCATCATCCACGTCCAAGTCGCTCGCATTCGGAATGAATCGCGGTTCGGCGTAGACTTTCTTGCCGGGTGGAAAACTACGGACGGTACTCGCGACTTTGTTGCGCTCAAGCACGACGTACTTCAAGCCGCGTTTCTCCGCCTCGACGGCGGCGGAGAGTCCGGCCGGCCCGGCTCCGATAATCACGAGGTCAAGTTGTTCGTCGTCCTGGCCGCCATGCTGAAACCCCCCGTGCGCGGCCATCTTCGCAATCACTTCGACACCCTGGTTGGCGGCCACTTTCACCAAGGGCAGGCCGCTGACGTCGCCGATCACGAAGATCCCCGTGACACTCGACTCGTAGCGGCGGTTGACGATCGGCAAGATTTCCTGGGCCGGAACCGTCGCGAAATAACTGCCTGGTTTCGCAGCGCTCCGTGTCGCGTTTTCCGCCATCATTGTACGTCCTTGCTTGCCTTCCCAACGCGGTGTGCCACTCATGCCGCGCGGCGCCACGAGGGATCTTCGATCCAATACTCCCGCCCGACGCCATCCTACCAGTATCGCTCGACGTGAACCTGGCCAGGTGTCTGCTTGCTGTGTTCGCGGAACCCCTCAACGTCGAGAATACGCACCATAGTCTCGATCATCTCGGGGTTCCCGCATACGAATACGTGCGTATCCGCAGGCGTCGGCGGAAAGCCCCATTCCTCTTCAAGGGGGCGCCGCTTCCAAATGTCTTGAATATAGCCGCTCTCTCCATTCCAGGAGACCGGCTCTTCCGCCGGCCGGCTGATGCTGGGCAGGTAGCTGAAATTGGAGCACATACGGTCCAGCGTTTCAAGCTCGCTCCGATAGCCCAGGTCCCAGGAATGCCGGGCGCCGTGCAGGATCGCGAATCGGCGCGGTCCGCCACAGGTCAGTTTCGAGCGTACCATGCTGATATAGGGCGCCAGGCCCGTGCCGGTTGAGACCAGCACGACGTGCTGGTCGTTCGGCACCTGATCGAGCGTGAACAGGCCGCTGAACTTGCGCCCCAGCCACAGGCGATCGCCCGGCGCGAGTGCGAACAAACGGGGCGTGAGCGCGCCCGAGGGCACCAAAACGATGTAGAACTCGAGGTACTCGCGGAACACGGAGGACGATGCCACCGAATAGGCGCGCTTCAGTATTTTGTGCGGATCCTTGGGGGGCTCCTCATCCAGATCGGAATTCACGCAGCGCCGGGCACTGGCTGGCAACCCAAGGACGGAAAACTGTCCCGGTTCAAATTCGGCGAATTCCCAGTCGTCCGGCGCGACGCGGAGAACCGTTAGGCCGGGCGATACCTCGGCCCGTTGCAGCACCACGGCGTTCAGCGTACCGTTGCCACGCACTGGTGGCTTAACTGCGGCGTTTAAGGCCACGTCGCGCGGCGCACCCGAGGAGTATCCGCCGTCGTTGCCTTTCGCCAAACTGCCGACCGTCGCATCCTGCATGGCATTCTCCTTTTACGAGTTGAAGTTTTGCATCTTGGCGTTTCAAGACCCGTTTTTCGGGGTCAAGCCGACGTAGAATAAGGACTTACGACGACAGAATTGGCCTCGACTTGCCGTTTTACAAAACGCCTTTTACTCATGCTGACGAAAGGCCGCTGAATCCGTGATAAACCGATACTCACGCGCCAATACCCCGCAATGAAAGACGGGCAGGCCGTCGATTCCTTACACTCTCGCCGCGAGAATCATGTCGGCCCAGATTACCAAGAGCGCGACGGCAAGGCTAAGTGATCCAATGTGAAAACGCCTCGAAAAAATCGACCAACGCGAACCGCGCAAGAACGTGACGTGCGATCTTCCGATGGGGTTGACAATCTTCACGCCGTCAATATTCCAGCCAACCGGCAGCTGCATGTCTGCGAGTCGCGGGGACTCGCCATCCAATGTTCCGCGGTTCATTCCCTTCCTAGGTGACGCCCGCGGCGAAAAACGGCGTTCCCCTGACTGATCTTTACCGCGGAATTTGTCGCGGATATACTACGCGACTTCGTTGGGTCGGAGTGTGTGCGTTCTGGAGCAGTGGTTCATGAAAGGATTCTCACATGGTGCGTGAAAGTTCCGCGGTCGGTCGGTGGTACATTCCACGAAAATCGAAGGTTACTTTTTTCGTTATGGGCATGGTGCTATCCACAGCTTCATGGGCTCGGCAGCCGGGTGTTTCGTCGTCTCGGTCGACAACCTCGGCGAACACCAAGACTCGAGCGATCAAGGCAGGTGACGTCAATCTTCAATCAAGTCGCGTGTATATTCATGTCGACAAAACGGGGCTCGGTCACGAACATGGGGTGGAGGGCCGTTTGCAGGCGGGTCACGTCCACCTCGAATCACCAGGCAAGGGTGGCGAGCTGGTCTTTGACATGGGGAGTTTTGTTGCCGACACGCCGCGTGCGCGCCGCTATGTCGGACTCTCCGGCACATCGGATGCCGAGACGCGGCGTGAAGTCACGGCGAACATGTTGGGCGCGGATGTGCTGAACGTAAGTCATTTCCCACAAGCCCGATTTCACATCACGAAGATTCGGCAGCTGGCCCAACCAAGCCATCGAGGCCTGCCTCGGTATCAACTCGATGGCACATTCACGCTGCACGGCGTGACCAAGCGGATTTCGACCGTCGTCGATACCGAGCGAAAGAACGGCTGGGTTCACTTGCGTGGTAGCTTCGTGTTGTTGCAGACTCAGTACGGCATGAAACCGTTCACGAAGATGCTGGGCGCCGTTGGGGTCGCCGACCGGCTGGAGATCTGGGGTGACTTGTGGGTGGCGGACCTCCCCCATTAGCCCGGATTATTCATGAGCGATCTGCTGCGGAGCCGCAATTCGGCCATC
>CAZSOG010000515.1:0-4879 GCA_964607555.1 uncultured Pirellulaceae bacterium
GGTTTTCCAATATCAGCGCGAATTAGCGTCGATTAGTGTTCTTTTTCTTCTGGTCTGTGAACAGTTACCGACGCTTTTTATCAGGAGCATTCAATGACACGTGTGCGTTTGTCTTCCCAAGCGGTATTCCTCTTAGTGATTGCCTTGCTGATCGCGCCGGTCGTGGCACGGGCCGGGCACAAAACGATTGCCCGTTGTGGCCAGGGCTGGCTCGAAATGATCGACGGATACCGGGTCCTGCACCTGAAAGGAACGCCCTATGAAATGGGCTATCAGCACGGGATCCTGCTCAAGGAGCACTGCCGGCAGAATCTGGACTATCTCGTGAACCAACGGGGCCAGGAGAAAATTGAACTGGGCCCGGTCGCGATCACCGCACGCTCAGCGATCGACAGTGTCGTGATGCTACAGAAGAAATTCGTGCCGAAGAAGTACTTCGAAGAGATGGACGGGCTGGCGGCGGCCACGGGGATGAAGCCGCAAGACGTCTACGCTGGTAACTTCATTCCCGAGCTGTTCCACTGTAGTGGCTTTGCCGTAATGAACTCCGCGACAACCGACGGTACGCTCTATCATGGACGCGTGCTCGACTACGCAATCGATTGGAAGCTGCAAGATCACGCCGTGCTGATCGTCGCCGAACCGGACGGCGAAATACCATTTGCCAACGTGACCTATGCCGGGTTCATTGGCTCGGTGACCGGCATGAACGCACAGCATGTTTCGATCGGCGAAATGGGTGGCAAAGGACTCGGGCATTGGAACGGCGTGCCCATGGCATTCTTGGTGCGTGAAGTCCTGCAGAAGGCTCGTACACTCGACGAAGCCGTCCGCGTGTTTCGGGATAACCCACGCACGTGCGAATACTACTTCGTGGTTGCCGACGGCAAATCGAATCAGGCCGTCGGACTCGCCACGGACTGGCAAACGATGCAGGTCATCCACCCGAACGAAACTCACCCGAAGCTTCCGCATGCGGTGCGTGACGCGGTTCTGATGTCGGCCGGTGACCGGTATGAGGAATTGGTACGGCGTGTCAAGGCGATTCACGGCCAGATCGACGCGGACCAGGCGATCCACCTGATGGATCGTCCCGTCGCCATGAAGTCGAATCTCCACGATGCACTGTTCGCACCGGCCAGCACCAAAATGTGGATTGCCAACGCCTCGCGGGACTGCCAGCCCGCAGCCACTCAGCCGTACCATGCATTTCAATTGAGCGCCCTCCTGGCTTCCGCGCCTGACGCCAGTGCGACTGTGTTGCCGATGGATTCTAGAATAAGAAATAAAAAATAAGAAATAAAAAATAAGAAAGAGAGCGATAGGAGGTGTTGATCAGTGCAGGTGAGTGTTTCTTGATGGCGGTTAGAGACATGCTGGGCGGAAATGTGTTGCACTTGAGTCAATTTTTTGGGAGCAAGGTTTAGCCGTCCCTGCGGGACCGAACATCGGGCGAGGGACGCGGGTAGTGCAGAATCAGCGCTCCACCGGGATGAACCCGGCGGTGGCGGGAAGTTCGTGGTGTTGTCGGCGAGGTAGTGCAGAATCAGCGCTCCACCGGGATAAATCCGCCATAGGCGGACGGGCGGCACGGGAGCCAGCTCATGCGCCAGTTGGTTGGGGGCAACGCTTGGTTAGAGACCTTATGGGCCGAAATCTGTTGACCTTGTTCTTGCATCGGACTACGCCTGGGTGGTGGACGGGGAGAAGCTAGGGATTTGAGTTGCTTGGTGGGGCGTGGGGGAATTGGACAGGCGCATGTGACTGGGATGGCGCGCGGTCGGTTTGGAAAACCGACCTGCCTTTGTCGCCCACCTGGAAATCGGGCGGCGGCGTGAATCGCTTCTTGGACACTATAGGTGGAGCGGCTCTCCGCGCCGTGACCGCCTGGGGATCCGTCAGTTGGTTGGAGGCAACGCCTCGTTAGATTCTTTGGCTGCGACATGCGCGCCGTGCGCGCATGGTAGTAGGTCCCACCTGCCGGGTGGGACCCGGCGCCCGATCATACTGTGTTTCCAGGTCCGGCTCGGCAAGCCGGACCTACTTGGGCTGTGGGCGCAGCCCGCATGAGGAGCTATCGATGCCTTCAGGCACGGTTTTTCGCGTGGGGATCATCGGCTGCGGATTCATCGGCAAAGTCCATGCCTATGCCTATCGGACACTGCCGTTCTACTACGATCCGGTACCGCTCCGGACTCGAATCACGCATGTTGTCACAGGGCGACGTGAAACGGCCGATCGCGCCCAGCGGCTGCTCGACGCGGATGTGGGAGGCACCGATTACCGTGTTATCACGGAAAACCCAGAAATCGACATCGTGCACGTTTGCACGCCGAACCACGCTCACGCCGCGGCAATCGGCTCGGCCATACACCACGGTAAGCACATCTATTGCGACAAACCGTTGGCGGCAAATTGGGAAGAAGCTTACGGGATAGACCGGTTGTTGGACAGCTACGAACAAACGGGGCAAATGACGTTTCACAACCGTTTCTATCCCTCGGTTCAACACGCGAAAGAACTCGTCCAGCAAGGGCATCTTGGTCAATTACTCGGTTTCCGGGCCACCTATTTGCATGGTGGCAGCGCGAATCCCGACGCGCCGTTGAAATGGAAGCTGTCGGCCGCCGCTGGCGGTGGCGTGATTGCGGATCTGGCATCTCATGTGCTGGACCTGGTCGAGCATTTGGCCGGGCCGATCGATTCAGTCATGGCGGCGACGCACACCGCCTATGCCGATCGCCCGTCGCTGGACCACCCGGGCACGCGTGTCGCGGTGGATGCCGAAGACGCGGTCATCAGCCTGATACGTCTTCGATCCGGGGCGCTCGGCTCGCTTGAGGCAACCAAGATCGCCACCGGCATGGAAGATGAACTGCGGCTTGAACTGCATGGATCGCGTGGCGCGTTGCGGTTCAATCTGATGGATGCGCACCACCTGGAGATTCATCGCGTCGCGCCCGGCGGCCAGATGCCCGCGTGGCAGCAGATCCAGACGGGACAACGCTTCCCGGCTCCGGCCACGAGTTTCCCCAGTCCGAAGGCGTCGATCGGGTGGCTTCGGGGCCATGTCGCCAGTCTGGCGAACTTCCTGGCCGCGGTGGCCGCCGGAGAATCGGCGGTGCCCGATCTACGCCAAGGTGTGCGTGTCCAGTGGCTCATGGAATGCCTGCGGCGGTCCGCCGCCAATCGCGTCTGGGTCGATGTTGATGCGACCGATTGACCGGCTCGAACGGTAGTATCCGTTCCAGGGCATTCTCTCATTGTGACGAGCATTTCGTATATTCGCGCTAATGAGCGTTCGATGCGCCCGGTGGCCGACCGCAAGCTAGATTTGTAGCGGCGGTTAACTGTCCCGGTCAACTTCGCGGCGTACGGCGTGCCATGTCGTTGACGACGTTATATGAACCGAACCGAGAGATTCTCGCCGCGTGCGGCCAGGGCTGTCTGACGTTCGGCGCGGGACGACCACCCGCGGCTCGTGCCCTGAGCGTGAGCGATCGCGCGTCAAGCAAGGACCACCCGAATTGAATCAGATTGACTCAATGATGCATGTGGAACAAATCGATCAGCTTGAGGACCTGGTACCTTACCGGGCCGCATGGCGCGCGCTATTGGAGGAAACACCGGGCGCGACGTTTTTCCAATCGCTGGAGTGGCTTGAGGTCTATTGGAAGTACTACGGGGAAAACCAGCAGCTGCGCGTCCAGCTGGTCCTGCATAATGACGAGCTAATTGGCATCCTGCCACTCGTCATTCGGACCGAACGAACCAAGATCGGCGCCTTGCGATTTCTGACCTACCCGCTCGACTACTGGGGATCGTATTACGGCCCCATTGGTGCCGTGCCAAGCATCATCCTCGACGCGACTCTCGACGCCCTCCGCGCTCGGCCGCGTGACTGGGACATCTTGGAATTACGCTGGGTCGGTCACGACACTTGTGACTGTAATATGACACTTACAGCGATGAAGCGTCACGGGTTTCCGGCGCTTCCCACCGTGCTCGATCATACCGCGTTAATCCAGTTCGAAGGCAGTTGGAATGAGTATCTCAATCGCCGCACGAGCAAATGGCGCAATAACTATCGGCGGTGGCAGCGACGGTTGGACGAACTTGGTACGCTCCAGCACATACGTTATCGCCCACGCGGGGATCGTTGCAACGACGGCGATCCGCGTTGGGATCTCTTCGAAGCCTGCCAAGAAGTGGCACGGAAGAGCTGGCAGAGCCAGTCGCCGGACGGCACGACAATCTGTCACGATTCAATCCGGGATTTTATTCGCGCCGCACACGCGGCGGCTGCCGCGGTCGGCACGCTCGACCTGAACCTGCTGTTGCTTGACGACACGCCGGTCGCATTCGCCTACAACTACCGATTCAAGGATTCGGTTTACGGGCTACGCATCGGTTACGATCCCGCGGCCGGCCGCAACGGTGCCGGTAATTTACTCTACGGGAAGATCATCGAAGACAGCTTTCAACGCGGCGACCAGGTTTATGATCTCGGGCCTGGCTCGCTGGCATGCAAGAAATACTTCCATACCAACGTGCAGCCGGTTTATCGTTGCAGCCATTTTCCGATCGTGTCGCTGCGGCCGCAATTGCTACGCGTCAAGCGATTTCTCGACTCTCGGGCCACCGCGAGAATGGCCCATTCCGTTCGGCCGACGAAACCTCGCTAGCGTGACAGACGGCGTGATTGGGCTTGCGCAAGAAGATTTCGTACAAGAAAATACGGCGCGGGTGGGCCGGATCCGAAAATGTGGTGGTCTGATCCGGGCTCGACCAAGATGCCGGCGAATCATTGGACAGCGCCACTTGTTTCGCGATTGGTTGGTCAATGCTTGGCTTGTCGGTATCCGGCCCCCACCCAGCT
>CAZSOG010000516.1:0-4878 GCA_964607555.1 uncultured Pirellulaceae bacterium
TTTCTTATTTCTAATTTCTTATTTCTTATTTCTTATTTCTAATTTCTAATTTCTATTTCCCCTTTTCACTCGAGTCACCGAACGGCGCGGACTCATCGCTCCAGGGCGAGTTCCCGAGGGGATCTGATTCGGTATCGAGCGTATCGCCGGCGACACCGCGCCCGCCGCTACGAATCCAGCGAATGAGCCGGTACCCACGTAACGGTTCATCGCTGGTTGTGAGCGACTGGGTTGGCTGCGCCGGCTGCGCGGCGAGTTCATCTTCGCTGGGCAGTCGCGCGACGGTCACGGCGACGACAAGCAAGGGCGTGCCGGCGAGCGGCCGGACATCGACGGCATATTCGAACTGCTCGTTGTCTTCGGCCGGCGTTGGCGAGACATTCTGGAGGGGTCGGATACCGGCGAGAATCTCCTGCATGACGTTTTGGCAGATCAGTTGTGCCGCGGTTCGATCTTCGCTGGCGATCGCGTGGCGTCGCGCGAGGAAGGCGATTCGTGACAAGGCCATAACAGCTCCCATCAGCAAAGCGATGGCGAGCATGACCTCGAGCAGCGTCATGCCTCGCCGCGCGCGAGCGCGACAGCGCCGGCAATTACAAACGGCGTGGATCATGGCGTTGGTCCCATGGGTTCGACCGGAGCCGCGTTCAGCGGTTTGTCGGTCCACTCGACCGGTTCGTAAGAATCCGGCGACCCGGGCGCCGCCTTCGAGCCGGTGCGCACGGGATGTTCAAGGCGTCCGATTTGCACGGACCCGGTCATACCACGCAGCGTCACGGTGACCCAATAATCATCCGGGCCCTTGAGTCGCCACCGCACGGACTCGGTCCGCCCGGTCGGAAAAAACAGCACGGCGGTGGACCAGTTTTCCGTTTCCGATTGCTTGTCGGCCTGGGCGAGTTTTTCCAGTGTCGTCAGGTCCGACGACTCGGGGTCGGCCAACGGGTCCTCTTCGTTGGCGGCCGGATCCTCGGACGGCATCAGACCGGTCGCGGCCGGGTCTTGGTCGATCGGCGCATCCGGGTCCGCGAACAGGACGCCGTTGGGCAACTCCTGTTCGATTGGCTCCAGCGGGGGCAGGGGCGAATCGGCCGGCTGTTCGCTGGCCGGCATTCCCGCATCGGCGGAGGACGAGGTCGCAAACTCGTCATCCGCCGCCTGATCCACGTCCGACTCGGGCTGGTCGTCCGCCGGCATGATATCGTCCAGCGAGTCGCTGGCGGTATCGGATTCACAGGTGCGGGGTTCGGCGGATTCGATCCGATACCGCGCACCATCCAATTCGAACCGCAGCGCGATGGTTTCACCGCGCGTGATCGCCGTCCGGCGTGCCTGGGCCACGTCGGCGGCCAGTTGCCGTGCCGCCTCCAAGGTACCGGCCCGGTTAAAGGGTCGCCGCAACGAGGGCCACGCGACTGCCAACACGACCGTGATGATCACCAGCACAATCATGAGCTCGAGCAACGTGAAGGCACGTTGCCGCGCGCGTTGCTCCGCGCACGGCGCCGTCAACCCATGGATCGTATTGGTCATACACATGGGAGAACTCGCAATAACAGCGAACGCTTGTGCTTGATCGGACCGATCCGGCAAGCGCAACCGACTTGAATTCCGGTCCGACGGCATCCGGCGTCAGCTGCCAAAGTTGGTCCCGCCACCGCCACCGAGTCCGCCGCCGGACCCGCCGCCTGGCTGCCCGAAGTCGCCGCCCGGTTGGTCGAGACTGCCGCCCATGTCGTCGGTCGTTCCTTCTTCCCCGGACCCGGCGTGCCAGTTGGTGATATCGTCTTCGGTATCCGCTTCGCTATCCGGCCCCGCGGACCAGATATCGGGGAAGTCGCGTGTATTGTGTTCGGGCGGGTACGCGTACTGGTAGGGGTTCCCCCACGGATCAACGGGCAGCACATCGTCGTCCAGATAGGGTCCATCCCACTTCGCGGCCTGCCGCTCGTCGGTCGGTGGCTGCAAAAGTGCGGCCAGTCCGTCGTCACTTGACGGGAACGTGCGCATGTCGATGAAATACTGTTCGAGTGCCGCTTTCAAGTTACCGATCTGAATCTTCGCCGTCTTGATGTCGGCCTTCTTCTGCGTGCCAAGCAGCCGCGGTCCGACCATGGCGAACAAGAGCACGAGAATCACCAGCACGATCATCAATTCAAGCAGCGTGAATGCCTTCCGGCGTGGTCGTCGAGTCATATCCAAGTCTCCCTCTCGATTTAGAGTGTTAATGAGCATAGCGCGGAAACGTGCAATCCACGAAATTCCCGTTCTTCCGATATCCTTAATTTCTAATTTCTTATTTCTTATATTCTTCTCTTACCCGATAGTCGAGTTCAAATCAAACACGGGCAGCAGGATGCCCAGGATGATGAACAGCACCATACTGCCGATAATCAAGAGCATGATGGGTTCGATCAAGCGAACCATGACGTCGAGTTTTCGTTCGATTTTCTCATCCGCTCGATCGGCGATTCGGACCAACACGTCATCGAGCGTATTAGCTTGTTCGGCGACGCTGATCATGGCCATAACCGGTGGCGGGATCAGGCCGCTGGCGGCCAGCGGTCGGGAGAGCGAGTCGCCGGACGAGATGGTCTCGACCGACTGCATGATCGCGTCCGCGAGCAGCCGATTACCGGTCGATTCGCTGCTGATCCGAAGGGCGTTCAGCAGCGGCACGCCGTTGCGCAGGAGCGTTCCGAGCACACGGCAGAACCGTGACACGGCGGCATCGTGGAAGACATCTCCGACAATCGGGAGTTTCAGTTTCCATTTATCCGCCACCGCGCGGCCGCGCGGGGTTGCCATCCACTTCCGTGCCACGACGGCCAGCACCGCCAGCGCGACGAGAACGAACACGCCGTAGCGTACGAGAAAATGGCTGGTTGCCAGCAGCAGGACGGTGATCAAGGGCAACCCCGAACCGGTTCGCTCCAACCGATCAAAAAAACCCTGGAATGACGGCACGATGACCACGACCAAAAAGATCGTCACGCTCACTCCGACGATGCCGAGGATCGCGGGATAGGTCATCGAGCCGATCACCTTCATGCGTAGCGCTTCTTGCTTGCGCAGAAAGGACGCGATTCGTTCCAGTGCCTCTTCCAGGAATGCGCCTTCCAGTCCGGCCCTCACCATACTGACCGTCAAATCGGGGAACACGGCGCGGTGGGTGGCCAGTGCGGCATCCAAGCTGACACCGTCGGCCACATCGCCGCGAATTTGAGTCAGGATTTCACCGAGTCGTGCGTCGACCGATTGCGCGGCGAGGATGTCCAGTGATTCGAGCAACGACACGCCGTTGGACAACAGGTCGGACAATTGAGTAAAGGTATCGGCCAGCACCTCCGTCTTCACACCGCGGCGCAGCGCGAATCGAACCTTGGTCCCGGCGTTCTCTTGTCCAGTGGCCCTCACTTGCAGCGGGAACAGGGCCCGTTCGGCCAGCAGCGCGATTGCCTCGCGCTTACTCGCGGCACTGATGACACCGTTTTCATCCTGCCCTTGAGCGCTGCGAGCAGTATAGGCGAATTCCGGCATGACGGTATCAGCTGTCCTTGGTCACGCGTAACACTTCCTCGACGGACGTGATCCCACGCAACACTTTTTCCCAACCATCGCGTCGTAACGTTCGCATGCCCGCCTTGACCGCTGCCTTCTTCACCACATTGGTTGGCGTACGTTCATTGGCCAGCGCGCGAATTTCATCGTTGGCACGCAACAGCTCGTAGATACCAATTCGGCCACGATGACCGGTATCCCGGCAAGCACGACAACCGAGTGCGCGGTACAACGTCGCGCCGCGCTCGTTGAACTCGTCCCAGGGAAAATCGACCGGCAAGTCCCCCCTCTTCGGATAATAGGGCTCACGACATTCAGGACAAAGGCGCCGAACCAGGCGCTGGGCCAACACGCCTTCGAGCGTGCTGCTGACCAGAAACGGCTCGACTCCCATGTCGCACAACCGCATGAACGCCGACGCGGAATCGTTCGTGTGCAGCGTACTGAACACCAGGTGACCGGTCAGCGAGGCCTGGATGGCGTTTTCGGCCGTCTCCAAGTCGCGGATCTCGCCGACCAGAACGATGTCCGGGTCGTGCCGCAGAATACTGCGCAAGCTGGCCGCGAACGTCAGCCCCACCTTATTGTGCACTTGAATCTGGTTGATGCCTTCCAGCTGGTACTCGATCGGGTCCTCGGTCGTGATGATCTTCGTTTCTTCGCTGCGGATCTCACTCAACGCACTGTACAAGGTCGTCGTTTTCCCAGAACCGGTGGGGCCGGTGACCAGGACAATCCCGTGCGGCAGGCGAATCAGCTCCCGGAACTCGGCATACACATCTTCGGGCATGCCAATCCCACGCAGGGAGAACTGCAGACTTTCTTTATCCAACACGCGCATGACCACGCCTTCGCCATGCAACATCGGAATAATTGACACGCGCACGTCGATTTCACGTCCGTGCACGCGCAATTTGATGCGGCCGTCCTGGGGCACACGTTTTTCCGCGATGTTCAGTCGCGCCATGATCTTCAACCGGCTGACAATCGCCGCTTGGAAGCGGTTCATCTCGGGCGGCGTTGGCTGACGCTGAAGAACACCGTCAACGCGATAACGTAGTTTCAGGCCGGACTCCTGTGCCTCGACGTGGATATCACTGGCCCGCGCGTCAATCGCTTCGGTCAAAATCTCGTTGACCAGCCGGACCACGGACGCTTCCTGCGCCAATTCCGCGTCTTCCGATCCGTCAAACTGGAGCTCCTCAAGCATCTCGACTCCACCAAACTGAAGTCGCTGCTGAGTCACCAGGTCCTCGATCGTCTCTGCTCCGACCCCGAGGTGTTTCTTGATGAACTTGGACAGTTCGTCGGCCAATA
>CAZSOG010000517.1:0-4877 GCA_964607555.1 uncultured Pirellulaceae bacterium
GCTAGCGCTGTGCGCGGGTCTCCTGACCCCGCACGGAAGCGACCGAAGGTCTCCAATGCATCGCCATGCGTCAGTTGGTTGGAGGTGGAACCTCGTTAGAGACCTTATGGGCCGGAATTTGATGATCTTGAGTCAAGTTTTTGGCTCGCGTCTCATCGGTCGCGTTGTAGGGTGAGAGGTGAGAGGCATCCTGGTGCGAGTGTTTCCTTTCAGCCATCAGAATTCCATATTCGGTAACGGTTTAGCCGATTGCAGTATATTGTCGAGCAAAAGACCCCCACGGGGTTGCCCCGTGGGTGAACGAGTCTCGTCAGCTAAGACGCGAATGCCAACAGTTTTCCCTCTCTCCCCAGCCCCGCCGCCTTCGGCGGGGGCGGCGGGGCTGGGGAGAGAGGAAAGAAGAGGGGAGGGGGGAGAGAGGGTTGTCGCGAACCGGCTTTTTTAGCCCACGAGACTTCTTCACCAACCGCACAAGGCGGTTGGGGTCGACCGGAAATAAAGCAAGACCGCGGAACGCTGTCCGCTGCGAATAGCTAAAGTGCTACCATATTCGATATTCCCCGAACTGGCCATGCGTCAGTTGGTTGGAGGCAGAGCCCCGTTAGATTCTTGGGCTGCCACATGCGCGCACGGTGCGCGCATGTTTCGAAGCGAACAACGGAGCGCTACGGAACAAGGGCGTACTCCCTTGTGGGTTGCGGGCCTCCCGCATTAGGCACGAGCCAGGAAGCACGCGACCGGCCGGACACGAACGCCACAATCTGCATATGGACCCGCATCCGATGACCGCTCCATCGCCCGAAACGGCCCCCCCGCTCGATCCGGCACGCCTCGGCATTTTCGGCGGTTCGTTCGATCCCGTGCACTATGGTCACTTGCTGCTGGCCGAAACCTGCCGCGAACAGTGTCCATTGGACCAGGTCTGGCTGTTGCCGGCCGCCGTCCCACCACACAAGCGCCGCCATCTGCTCACGCCCGACCGGCAGCGCATCGAGATGCTGCAACTCGCCGTCGGTGGCCATCAGACGTTCCACGTCAGCACACTTGAAATCGATCGCGGCGGCGTCAGCTACACTGTCGATACGCTCGCCGCGCTCCACGCCCAGTTGCCGCATACCGAACTGTTCCTGTTGATGGGTGGCGACAGCCTCGCGGACCTGCCGCACTGGCGCGCCCCCCGGCAGATCTGTGAACTGGCGATCCCGGTCGTCGTGCGCCGTGCCGGCACGCCCGAACCGGACATTGACTTGCTCGGCCCATTGGTCACCGCGCGACGGCTCGACCGGATCCGCCAAGCCCAAGTCGAAATGCCCGTCATCGACCTGAGCAGCACCGATTTGCGCCGGCGCGTGGCGCGGGGACAGAGCATTCGTTTTCGCACGCCACGGGCCGTTGAAGTCTACATCCAGACACATGGACTCTATCGTGACATGGGGCGCAAACCGGAAGAAGATGAGCCGGAATCGGAACACGAGTAACGCGAACGGCAAGTGAATCGTTACAGACCTTATGGGCGGAAATTCGTTGATCTTGAGTCAAGTTTCTTGCCTCGGACGACGCATGGGTCGTGGACGGAGAGAAGCTAGGGATTTGAGTTGCTCGGTGGAGCGTGGGGGAATTGGACAGGGGCATGCGATTGGGGTTGCGCGCCGTCGGTTTGGAAAACCGACCTACGTGTGCCGCCCACCTGGATATCGGGCGGCGCCGCGAATCGCTTTGTGGGCGTTATAGGTGGAGCGGCTCTCTGAGCCGTGACCGCCCAGGGATCCGTCAGTTGGTTCGTGGTACCACCTCGTTAGATCCATAGGTTGTAACATGCACGCATGGCGCGCATGTTTTTCCCAAGACCTTGCGCCACAAATCCTACAGTCTCCAGCCTCCAGCCATGCGGTCGCAGGCGCGCGTTAGCGTTGCACGGGGTTTCGCAGATAATAGAAATGCCCATCCTCGGCGCCGACCAGTAGATCGGGGATACCATCGCGATCCCAATCGACGACGGTCGGACTGGTCGTGTGGCCGGCGAGCCGCCGCCCGTCGACCGGTCCCCGGTTGTCCAACACGGTCCGCTCGCCGCGCCGGCCCACATCGCGCAGAAAGTCGACATTGCGGCTATTGGCCAACAGATCGACGCGGCCGTCCTGATCCCAGTCGGCGAAACAGAGTTTGCGCCGCCCGCTCCCGCCGGCCGATTTCGCGTTGAGGCGCAACGGCTCGTCGTCCGGTGTGACAAACAGCCGCTGTCCCGGCATCAATTGCAAGCGGCCGTGGCGCCGTCGCCGAGCAAACCACGCAAGATAGCCCTCATGGTCCAACATGACCAGATCGTTCAGGCCATCGTGATCCCAGTCGATGACCAGCGGGGTGGTGCGCCATTGACTCGCCAGCTGCCGGCCGGTCGGGTTCCACCAATTCCACGCCGGCTTGGGCGGCTTGCCGGGCCATTGCACTTCGATCGGCTGGGCGGCTGCCAGCCGGGGCTGACTCGGTTTTCCAATATTGCGGTACCAGACAATTTTGCCCCAAATGGAATTGACCACCAGATCGCGCAGCCCATCGTGATCCCAATCCGCGACCGACAGCGTCGTGTAACCCCACTTCGACTCGCAAGGCCCTTGAATCGAGCCGTTCGGCCCGGCCATGATCCGGAGCACTTTGCCACCGGCCTCGAGCCGGCGTGGCGCGGCCCAGCGCGGCGGATTCCCGCCATCCAGGTTCTCGATCACGCCGATGTATCCCGCCGTATTGCCGCAGACCAGATCCTGGTCGCCATCATCATCCCAGTCCACACTGACCGGCGTGACCAGCGCGCCGAACTTCAGGTCCGCCGCCTGCTGGCGAAAGAACTTCGGCGCCGTGAAACGTGGCATCCCGTCAACCACCTCGCCCGTATGTTCAATCAACATCACGCGGCCGTCTTCCTGCCCGACCACCAGATCCATGTCTCCGTCGCGGTCCCAGTCGATCGCCACATCCACGTGCATGCACAGATCAACGCGCAGCGGCCGGCCGTCAAGTTGCAGAAAACGTCCGCCGCGAAACGCTGGTCTGGTGCGGGTGCCCGTGTTTTCGAAATACGTGAACTTGTCGACGAACTCGCCGCACATCAGATCAAGATCGCCATCCGCGTCAAAGTCCGCCATGTTCGGTGAAGGCATGCCAAACAGATCGATCGTCTTACCGTCGACCGTCGTCAGTTTAACCGGCGCAGCGTACTTCGGCAGCGCGTTGGTCCCCGCATTGCGAACCAGGTAGACATATCCGTGCAACGGTCCACGCGTCCAGCGACCGCGCGCGTCGAACGCGTTGTCCCAGCCGTAATTGGTCCAATCTCCGACACCGATCAGCAAATCCAAACGCCCGTCGCCGTCAAAGTCCACATACTTCCATTGATTCGCGCGAACGCGCGCGGAATGAATGTCGCGCGGTAGCGGCAGTGTCTTGGCCGCCGAGAGCCCTTGATGAGGTAGATCAACATACTCGACTCCCGGTTCCAGCACGCGCGGACGGCCATCGACATACGAGATTTGCACATTGCGGAGCGCCCGGCCGATCCGCACCCCCGGTTGGAATACGGGCATCGTGCCGCCACCAGGGTTCGTGAATACGTAGGTGCCATTGTAGGGCGTATCGGCACACGAAACAACCAAATCCAGGTCGCCATCACCGTCATAGTCCATCGGCAGCGGCTGCGCCCAAAGCCCCACTCCCAGATCAACGACCAATCCCGGGTTGTTGAAACGCACGCGTTCAAGCCCCAGCATACCGAGCGGCCGGTCAAGCGGCTTGTCGGCGAGCCCACACGCGGCGGCCAAGGCGTGGATTCGCCCGGGTTCAAGAGCCCGGCGGTAGATCCGCAAATCGTCGATCCACCCGTCAAAATCGCGCCCGGCCGAGCCGTTGACGCGGCCAATGCAACATCGACTCAACGGTGCAAAAGGAGCCGTCGAGAGACCGTCTTCGCGCCGACACATGACCCCGTTCACGTACAGCGTCATACGCGGCCCAGCACGCGTGACCGCCACGTGACACCAACGACCACGTGGCACCGCCCACTCACGTTCCGCGACGATCGTCTGGTACTTGTCGTGCCCCGCATCCCAGACGAAAAGGGGCAGTCCACGGTCGGTCAGTCCGAAGATCACGTTCGAGTCGTCACTGCCAAAAATGCCGTTGCGACTGTTCGCGCGATTCTTCGAGTCCGGCACGGCCAGCGTGCGGGCACGGATTACCGCGACAAAAGTCGCCTGATTCGTGTCGCGCAACTGGACCTGCTTGCCCGCATCGCCCCAGTCGTCTCCGGCGGCCGAAAACAACCAGCTCGTTCCACAAATGCCTGGCTGGCCGGTGACCGCGCCGTGATTGGTGACCGCACTCACTCCGCCGCCGCTGCCGGTAGCCGCGGCGTCCGGGCCGTCGAACGTCCAGTGCGCAATGAGCCCGCTGTCATCGGCGGCCAGCGTGCAACGCGCCAAGACGAATACCATTGTCCCAACCCATAGAATCAAACGGAATTCCGCACTTCGCATGACACGCCACCTGATCTTTCGTGCATTGTTCCTGTTGTCGTTCATCACGTGCAGATCACCATCCGCGGAATCGGCGCCGGCTTCGCGCCGTTGGCCCCACGCTTTCACACACTAACTGAGAATGGTAACCGAAATCGGTGCCCATGACCATGAAGGTGGAAAGAAAGGAACACGCGGTGTGGCCGCCGCGGGGAAAGGTCACTCGTGGGAACACCCGTGACTTGCTCTGGTTCTCTCGTGCTCGGCTGCCCTCCCGCCCCAACCGAGACAAGCTCGGTGGCGAGGCGGGGGTGTGTGAGGGACGCGTGAGGGATTCCTTCTGCGTCTAAACGGTTTTCCACCGAGGCAAGC
>CAZSOG010000518.1:0-1760 GCA_964607555.1 uncultured Pirellulaceae bacterium
AACGTCCTTGGTGGAGGACTTGTATAATCACCAGTATGCATTAACCCATGCGATGCTCAAACTCTCGCCCGATTCCGATGACACCGACCAGGTGATCGACCGATGTTGTGCCGAACGGACAAGCGCCTTCGCGGCCGCTCAGCAGACGATCCGCGAGATCCATGAGACGCCCAACGTCGGCCTCGCCCAGCTGGCGGTCGCCAACCACCAACTCCGCACGCTGGCCGGCGACTAGGCCCGACGAACCGGGAATCAGCGCGACCGCGCGAGCCGTGGCAGAATCGCGTCCGGACTCAGGGCAATCTGCTGCGCGGACTGCAATCGATTGTAGAACTGCACGGAACCCGTGTCCGGCCGCGCCGTCATTTTGACGAGAAAAACGCCGACGTCGAGATCGTCTTCTTGGATCGTGGGTGGCCAGAAGTAGTCGCGTGCACGCTTCTTGAGCAGCTCGGCAAGACAACGTGTCGCGCGCCCCGTGAAGCCGCCGATCACCATGTCCAACTTGCGCTCAATTCGATCGTAACGGTATACGACAAGTCCGCCGTCCTGCTCATCCTCGGACCAGGGAATATGCGCCCACGTTCCGGTTTTCGTCTCATAGTAGATGCCCGGGACACGACCCGTGTCGTGCTGGTGAAGACGCTCGCCGGCCCAGCAGCTGCGTGAATGCACGTCGGTGGGGCGGTAGACAAATGCGAACGGGCAGCTTCGGTCGCATGGATCGGCGACCCGATCCTCCGGCTCAAACGGACGCGCGCGACGAAACGTATGGGCCAATACTAATTCCGTGACGGGGTTGCTCTTCACGCTCCCAATGCAGACGAGCGCCGAACTTTCGCGCACCGCGCGGTGCGTTGCCATCACGCGGCCAGCTTCGTTGATCGTCTCGTCAGCGTGCGGGTCGCGAACCACCCACGACGGAACCAGTCGCGAGTCGATCTGCGGTGGACCGCTCGCCGGCACGAAACGCAGCGATTCGTCCGTCGTCGCGTCCAAATGGGGATCGGTGATGCCCGTGACCAATGTGGAATGCAGCATGGAGTCGGCAGCCACCACGACGCTGTCATGCCAGTGCGAGTCCCACCGCTTTCCCATCGTCAGCAGAACATGAGCGCACGATTGGATCATCGACCAGAATTGATGCGGGCCCAATGCGAACAACGTGTGCGGGAGATCGGCGGGCGCGGCCAGCTCATTCTCAATCAGGTAATCGCATATGGCCTCGAGAACCTGGCGGTTGATTTGCTTCGAGTCTTCGTCAAGGGCATGCATCAGTTGATGACGCGTGACATGCATGTCGCTCGCCAGCTGGCTGACCGCTTTGTTGCCGTAAGGTGGAACATTCAACAGTTTGGCGAGTCTGAGACGAATTCGCATGGAATCGATCCCCTCTTGCGTGTGCTACACACCGGACACCCCGATCCGGCGCGGACGCTGGGAAACACCCTGCCCAGAAACTCTTCTCACGGCTTCGTACCTGCATTATGCGGCCATGCGGCGCGGCAGATCACTCGTGCACGATCCGGGCTAACGCAAAAGGCCCGCAACCCACAGGGGACTACGCCCTCCTTCGGTTGCGCTCCGGCCCGTCGCTTGCAAATATGCGCGCACGGCGCGCGCATCCTGGAACCTTAGAATTAGAATCTAACGAGGCGTTGCCTCGAACCAACTGACGGATGACCCAGCGGTTGTGCTATTCGTCACCGCCGGTTGATCCCGGTGGAACGGTGATTTTGCACTACCGCGCCGACAACACC
>CAZSOG010000518.1:1860-4869 GCA_964607555.1 uncultured Pirellulaceae bacterium
ACAAGCTTCCCGTCACCGCCGGGTTCATCCCGGTGGAACGGTGATTTTGCACTACCGCGCCGACAACACCACAAGCTTCCCGTCACCGCCGGGTTCATCCCGGTGGAACGGTGATTTTGCACTACACGCGTCCCTCGCCTGACATCAACTACCGTGGCAAGGTCTGAACCTCGATTCAAGAACTTGACTCAAGATCAACAAATCTTCCCATGAGGTCTCTAACCACGCCGCCTCGGATTATTGCATATGGAGATCGAAAATGCGACAACTTGTCCAAAAAAAGATCCCTGCGACCGTGCGTGATGCATCATCAGTCGGCGCCCGCGTTTGCGTCCAGACCCTGGACTCGATCCGTCAGCGGCGCGAGCATGAAATGGTCCGGCATCGCATACGCAGTGGACCCGAAATTGACCGTGACGACAACGCCGTTGGCAAAACGAGTCTGTTGCACGGTATGGTCGGGGGTCAACCACTCATGGGATAGCATTTCGACGTAGCCCGTGGCGCGCGCAACGGGCGTTGCCGTCCGGTAGCTCTGCACGAACCGGGCACGGTCCGCATTCCACATCGTGCGATTGAACATGAACATCGGTGCCGATCCGTATAGTGCATTGAATAGATCGCGCCGGTCCCAGAGTGCCGGCAACTTGTTGTTATAGTCGCCCCAGTACCACTGCGCAACGACACAGTCGTGGTAGACAAGCTCCCAGAGCGGCAGACGGTAGAAGTGACCGGTTTGGAATTTCGCGACGCGCTCGGGTACATCCCGGACGATTTGCATCATGGCGCGTCCCGCGTCCGGGACACGGTAGGGGCCAAGGCTCAACATGCCCTCGAAGTAATGGACGTACGGCACCGCCGCGTCGTGCCCCGTTTCACTCCCCGTGACCAGGTGGCACGTGCCACTGACATAATCGAGCAACCCCATGCGGTACTTGCGGCTCTCGCTGCGCGTCATCGGGTGTTTCGGACTATAGCATTCGCGCCACGCGGCAGCGGTCGCCGTATCAATGAACGGGCAATGGTACGCATGCGTTTGCAATTCGGTCGGGATCCCCTGTTGGGCATACGTGAGCGCCATGCGGTCGCAGAGCACGCCGCACGGATACGACTTGCCGTCCTTGCCCTTCACGCGCCAACCCGAAGTCCACTTGCCGTCCTTGCCAATGATGATCTCGTCCGGCCATGCCGCGGTGGTCCAATCGGGATGCTTACCGTGCAGCTTCGGAAAGTTGGCCGGGTTCATCACGTCCTGGTAGATGTCGTAGCGACTAGTCAGCACGCCCATCGCGTTCATCGCGCGGATGTCGTCCGGCTTCGAGCGATGACTCCACAGAATTCGCTTGATTCCCGCCGCCTGCAGTTGGCGGCACGTGTCAACGGGGTGCGCGTCCCAGTTCCATATATTGACGGCGCCGATAAGCCGGTCGACGTATGGGTTTTCACGGCGTTTTTCCGCCAATGTCTTGAAGCGGCCGATCTGCTTGGCATATTGACGGTACCGTTTGCACATCGCCACATAGCCACCGTCGCGCAACACGACGTATCGAATACGCCGCTCGGTGCCGAAATCGCGTTTCTGCGGCAGCCATTGCGGCGCGATACACAGCCGCCCGTCAACGCGCGGAACATCGGCCACGGCATCGTCCGGCGTTTCCACCAATGCCATCAAACCCGCATGTAAATCCGTGACGCCCCAGAAGCCCATGCATAACCCGTGCCCACCAAACATGTGGTAGTGCATCGGATGCAGCGACGCATCGTCCACGGGATAGCTGATCCCCTCGTTGACCGGCATGATCAAGTAATCGCCCGGCCGCGTCGTGAACGGTTCCGGATACCGCAATGGACTGTCCATGGGACCTGTCGCGCGCAGCGTCAAGAGACACTCCGGCTTGTCCCGGGCCAATTGCAAGCTGGCATGGACTGTCAGCATGTCGTCCGGCTTGAGCATGTCAAAGTCAATCCGGCCAGACTGCTTGCGCGCGTTGAGTATGATCGGCGTTGTCGAACGGTGCTGACGGTGCGTCTGACCAGTCGTTCGGTCCTGTAGCTCGAACGTCCCGTTGTTCGGATAGAACGTCAGCGTGAGCAGTTGATTTTCAAGAACCACGTGGTCAGGCAGGTCCGCCGCGCGAAGTTGGTCCAACGAACCGGTGCGGACCAACGTAACGTCGTCCAGCCACGCCTGGCAGGCGGTGGAACCGATCAGACGCGGGACGATCGTCTTCCCGTTGGGGGGAATAATGAACCGGCACCGCACGTGCTGCCATTGATCGACGTTCCGAACGGTCTTGCCGCCGAAGGTCCATGAAATGGCCTTGGCGTTCTTGTCGTAGAGGATCACGCCCAATGTCGCCGAACCCGGCGTGGGAACCCGGACCCAACCAGTCAGTTCGTAGATCTGACCCGGTTTGACTGCAAACCGTTCGGCATAGCCCAGACTCCAGTCTTGCGCGCCGTCGTACGCGACGTGTGCGGACTTGGCCCCACGATGCGGGTCGTCGGTCGCGATGGCAGCGTTCCCTTTGCCATCCCGAGCCCAAAACGGTGCCCAGTGGTCCCAGCCGGTTTCGAAGCCACCGTTGATCAGCAGGGAAGTTTGGGCGGTGCCCGAGCCGACCGCCACGAGAACCACGAGCGAAGCAAGGATCAGGCGTGTCATCATGGGAGCTCCTTCTTTTTATCTTGTGGCAAGGATCTACGCGTTATTCTTCCCTCGAACAAAAAGCCGTGAGCGATCACGTTAACGGTTTAACCTACATCAGTTCCGGGCCGGAATGAAGATGGAGCCGCGGAAAAAGTGCATGGGCGTGGCAGCAGGTACGGCATATGGGCTTGCAGCACGAGGAATTCGGGCGAAGCCGTGGTTGACAACGCGTGTTGGATTGGTACTATCCAGTACCACGGTTGCACGGTGCATTCAGGTCCGCACGAGTCACCGGCCGCACGTTGGGCGACTAGCTCAGTTGGTTAGAGCGCCGTCTTCACACGGCGGAGGTCACAGGT
>CAZSOG010000519.1:0-4868 GCA_964607555.1 uncultured Pirellulaceae bacterium
GTGGGGGGGGGGGGGGGACCGGCAATGCAGACAACGCCGTCCCCAACACGCGTGCAACAGTACGTGGCCCAGCCAAGCCCCCAACCTTGACGCCGAATCGAGACCCCGATCGTGGCGAACATGTTCTTGGCCGTGGCGGGCGTTCTTCGCCATATTTCGCCGCCGCTGTCCGCGTCACACGCCACCATGTATTTCGTGGGTGCAAACTCGAATATTCGCGTGCCCTCGATGCACAGGGCACGCGCATCAAATGGCTCGGGCTCGGCAACGCTCCACACCAGTCGCATCTCGGGATACCGGTACAACGCCAATCGTCGCGCGGCGCCGAAATTGTCGATCAGACCGCGGTATTGTTGATTCGCCACGCTCCACGGCCAATGCCCCATCGGCCAGCGTTGTCGATGCGGTGCAACGTGCGCGTCGGGCGGCCCGAATCCGGCCCATAGATTGTCGCCGCGCTGTACGACCCATTTCCAATCGGTGTCGCCGGCCGCCGCGGCCGCGCGTGGCACCGCGTGCTTGCCGCGCGTTTTTCCGGTCACGGCGTCGAGTCGCCACAGGGTCGGCCCCTCGGCGAATACCAGCTCCGTGTCCGTCGCGAATTTCGCCATGTTGTGCACGACGAAATCCGGATCGAGCGGCCGGCTCCAGAGCGGCAGGCCGTTGTACGCGTTCAGAACGGTCAACGTGTTCAACAGAGGCTCTTCACGCTCATGGAATGCGATGTGACCACTGAAAAAGAAAATCCGGCCACCGGCGAAGAGTGTCTGATTGGGCATCGGCGCGAACACCGGGCGAGTCTGAAAACGTAGCTCGCCTGGCAAACGTGCAATCTGGTCTCGTGATACCACGTTGTTGTCCGGACCGTGATAAGGAAAACGCCACTGATCCACGCCTCCGGGGGTCGGCTTGGTCCACGCACTGCCCCGTACTAATGCCACTCCGCCAGGATGCAGTACGCGCGCCACTTCCGCGGCGGGCGGTGGAGTCGTGACCGTTCGCGAAACCCAGACGGCGTCCGCCATTTCATCGGCCAACCAGAGTGATTCTCCTGGATCGTCGACTATCCAAAGGCGTTTGCCCAGCAACCCGCGCGCTCGCGCCCAGTCACGTACGCGTGGCGTCGCGCCGGTGCCGGCCGTTCGGTAGAGCACGACCCATGGTGTCCGATCCATGACCGACGTCAGTGTCTTCAGGCCCTCGGCGTCGTCTTGGCAAACGACGACCACGAGTGCCGAGGTCTTGGGAATATGCTTCGATAGATGGTCGACAACATCGTTGGCAGACACGCCACGAGTGACCAACAAAACGAATACGAGCCCAACCAGAAATCTCATGGGTTCACTCCTTGCCGTAGTCGCCGTGAATGATTCAACGTGCATGATAGCGTTATCCAGTACCAGGGTCAAAGCTCTGATCCGTCACGCCTCAGTCGCGTTCCGGGCGCCGCGTCCAAAGCATCTTCGATCTGTTGCGCGATTTCCGTGAGGCGCGCAGTACGCGACCTTTTGCAAACGTCTCTCTCCAAACGGCTCCCGGTCACATCCGCGGGCGGTCGTTTGGCAGTGAGAGCCGAGGTCGGCCGACAATCAGGAAATTCCACGCGCAAGACAAGGGGCAAGACGGGCTTTCGACGCCTTAAATCCGCGCGCGGGCGCAAATCACCATTCCGCTTGATTGGCTACGCGCCGCGCCTACCTGCCTCCCCCGGAAAACAGTACGATACACTTTGACTGGTTTCGTGCGTCCAGCGGCAAGGACATTCGCATGCCCAAAGACAAGTCGATATCCACTCCCCTGCAACCGCGGCGGCGAATTCTCTGGTTGGTTGTTGCGCATATTGTCGTCGGACTCGTGGGGGCTGTCGTGGCGTACCGCGCTGGCCCTTCTCCCACGCTAAAAGGAGCAGTTTTTTTCGGCCTCGTGTTCAGCCAGACAAGTCTGTTGGGGATCTGGGGGGGCCTTGGAACGAATCCGTGGTGGCAACGATTGATCGGCATCGTTGTTGCGGTAGGCTATCTCGTCCCCTTGCTGGGGATTGGCATTCACGAACCCAACCTCGCGACTCTCATCGTCGTTACCGCGGCTACCGCGTTCGTCCTAACGGTGCTGCTGATCGCCCGTTTTTTCAAGGTTGTCCTTCAAATCGATGCTTCGTCGGTCACGTCCGGAGGACGCATTCAGTTCTCCATCCGGCACCTGATGATCCTAACTTCCGTGGTCGCCTGCCTGCTCACGATCGGGAAATGGCTGCAGCCATTTTTCCATCACGGTGCGATTTTATTCGCTATGCTGTTGCTCGGCGGCATATTCGGGGTCGTCGGCGTCGTCCCCGTTTGGTCTGTCTTGGCGACGAAACGACCTGTTCTTTATAGCCTCGGCGTGGTGGCCCTGGGAGTCAGTGCGGGTTACTGCTATGCGTGGACGCGCACTTCCGGACAGGAAGGAGTTTGGATGACCGCAACGGCGACGGAGGTCACGGCGTTAGTGCTTTCACTATTTGTCGTCCGGTCCTGTGGATATCGCCTGCTGCGTTTGCCGCGATAACGTTTGACCCTTTAATCGTAATCTTACTCTTAATCGTAATCTCTTTTCGCTGTAGCTCGCAGCGATGACGTGCCGAACGTCGCGATTCGAGGACTTGGATTCCTAGGCTGCCACACACGCGCACCGTGTACGCATCTTCCGAAGAGACGGGCGGGAGCGAGACTGAAGGAGGGCGTACTCCCTTGTGGGCTGCGTGCTTCCCGCATTATGCACGGCTTGACGATTATTCGGCTGGCGCGCGTGGCGCGGTGTGCGCGAACGGGATCGACCGATTCGAGGGATGATCACGCACGCTGTCCAGGTTTCTTGGCAACGGACACTGTGCGCGCCCTATACTTTGGTAGTCAGTATTCGCGATAAGTAACCAACAAGAGGGTGGGTCCAGTGTTGTTTGCGACTTGGTTGGTTCGCCAGAAGATTATTACAGCCGACTGTTTTGTTCGCATCGTAGCGGTACAAGCGGAGGCACGTCCACGAATTGGCCGACTAGCCCTTGAGTCCGGCGAATTGACGGTGAAACAGGTTTTTCACATCTTGAAGGAACAAGTCAATTCGGAAGAGCCGTTCGGTGAGATCGCGGTCAGGCTGAACTTCCTGACTCCACAGCAGGTAACTCGATTACTCTGGGAGCAACATCAGCAAACGCCGACATTTAGTGAGTGCATGTTGGAACTTGGCATGCTGGACGAGGAGCGTCTTCGGCTAGAACTTCAGCGATTCCATCGGGCGGGACACGATCCGCACGACGACATCGGAAGATCCGCTTTCGAATGTGTCGCGGACTGCGGGAGCGGATGACATCGGGCGAGAAATGTGGATCCTCCCGCGCAACGCGTCCGGTTCTTCCCGGGCGCGCGGAACCGCGCATGCGATCGCCCGGCACGTGTGCGCCCTGAGGCGAGTTACTCCGCGCGGAGTGTGAGCGCCGCTTCCGGACACTGCTTGACGCACGCACTGCAGCCAAAGCACGCATTACGGTCGCGAATCATTGCCTTGTGGTTCCGATCTGGCTCGCCAATTATCCCCAGCGGACAGACGTCGTGGCAGATTCCACAACCCCGGCACAAAGAGTACCGAAGCGTGACGGTGCCGATGGGCTTCACGCCGAACAGTGTGCCGAGACGCCGGCAGCCAATACGGATGAGAAACTGCTCCGGATCCGACTTCCGTGGCGTGGCAATGCCGGCCAAATCGAAACCTCCCGCCAGGAAGATGACAATCGACACGATGAGCCAATTCCAGTGCGTCAGCGGGTTCCCCAACCACATCCAGTCCACCAGTCCCCAGCCGGCGACGAACAGGCTTGCTGCGATGGCCGCCTGCCCCCACCCGGTCTTACCGGGGATGATGTTCACGGAGGCGTATAACAGGGTGAGAGCCGTCCAGAACAAGATCGTTGTGCCGGCGAGGTAGCGAGGCCAGAAAACCGACAGTGACACGGCAACCAAAAGGTAGATCGGGAAGTTCATCGAAAAGAACATGTCGAGCCGGTGTTTGAAATCGAATCGAAACCGGCGCATACGTTCGGTTTTTTTGCGTCCCGACTCAATGTAAACCGGGATATCGCACGCATAGATCGGTCCAAAATGTGCGTGAAAACCCGTTTCCTGGTGAATTGCCGCGCGGTCCATTCCGGGAGCGGACAGTGATGGAAGAATGATGTCGCGATGGCGTACCTTGTCCGCGAGCCGTGAAACGGTAATTGCGTCAATCACACGTTGTTCCGTGAATATCTCACCCGCTGCGGCACACCAGACATTGATGCCTTCGGTGTTAGCGACAAGCAGCCAGACGTTCTCGCCACGCAGCGCGCGCCGTACTCGATACACGGTCAGTGAAAAGTTACCCGTGACGATCACCGGCGAATTGTTGTTGGGTGATCCGACTGCATGAACGCCCGTCGGCGACCGGTGTGGAAGCCAGCGGCACAAGTAGGCGATGAACCATCCGGAAAGCGACATCACGTACCCTCCTTGACCGCTACGAGATAGAGGAAACTCTCCAACCGACTGCGGTCGGCTTCTTGGATCCTGAACCCGGCCTGCGACACGCGTCCTTCGATACCAACAACTGGCCAGGTCGTGGTCTGCGTGAGCGCGAACGTAATCGCAACTAACGGAATGCGCGCCGCCACGTAGATGGCACGTTTGCAGAATCCTCGCGGCTCGATTTCGTCGGCGATAACCAAGCGACCGTTTGGCGCGAGAAGGCGGTCGGCTCCGGTGAGCGTGAAGGATTGTTCATCGGGCGACAGCTCGGAGAACACCAGCGTTGCCGTGACCACATCAAAGCTCGCGGCCGACAGCCGGCGGATTTTCGCT
>CAZSOG010000520.1:0-4860 GCA_964607555.1 uncultured Pirellulaceae bacterium
ACCTCGCCGGGACACGGTCGTGAATCGGTAGTTTATTTTGCCGAGCGTCCTTACGACTCCTGGCGACGAACTTCATGAATAATCCGGGCTAGCCGAATCGGCCACGAAGTTGCCAAGGGGCGCTTCACGCGTCATGTTCGGTCCGCCGCCGCCTGCTCGGTACGCACCCGTTGGAGATCGGCGTCCACCATCATTTTCACGAGATCAGGAAAGGTCACGTCCGGCTTCCAACCGAGCACTTCTCGCGATTTGCCGGCATCACCGCATAACGTGTTGACATCGGCGGGACGCAACAGGGACGGATCGACGGCCACGAATTCGCGCCAATCGAGCCCCACATGGGCGAACGCGATCTCGGCGAACTGGCGCACCGAATGTTTCTCGCCGGTGGCGATCACATAGTCGTCGGGTTCATTCTGATTGAGCATCAGCCACATCGCGCGGACATAATCACCGGCGAAGCCCCAATCACGCATCGCGTCGAGGTTTCCCAATTTGAGTTGATCCTGCAGGCCATGCTTGATCCGTGCGACGGCACATGAGATCTTTCGGGAAACGAACTCCTTGCCACGCAGCGGACTCTCATGGTTGAACAGAATACCGCTGCATGCGAACACGCCGTAGCTCTCACGATAATTCACCGTGATCCAATGGCCATACGCCTTGGCAACTCCGTAGGGACTGCGCGGCCAGAACGGTGTCTGTTCGGTCTGCGGCTCTTCACGAGCCGAACCGAACATCTCACTACTGCTGGCCTGATAGAAGCGAATCGATTTATCGACGAGCCGGACGGCTTCGAGAATTCGCGTCACGCCAAGCGCCGTGAATTCGCCGGTCAGCAGCGGCTGTTCGAAGCTCGTCGGCACGAAACTCTGGGCGGCCAGATTATATAGTTCGTGGGGTTGCGTCTGCCGGACGAGCCGGACGAGGGAGAGTTGGTCGAGCAGATCGGCCTGGTGCAATTGGATCCGATCGCGCAAATGCGCGATGCGATCAAATGTCTCGGTGCTGGACCGGCGCACCATGCCGTGAACTTCATAGCCACGTTCCAGCAGGAACTGGGCCAAGTACGCTCCATCCTGTCCGGTGATTCCGGTAATCAGTGCACGCCGCGTCACGGTTCTTTCTTTCCGTTAATCCACCGGTTGGGGCTCTTGCTGTGGCGGCGTCTGCGCGCCGACCGCGGCGTCGCCATTATCTTCCTTCGGCACGCGCACCACGGCAGCAAGTGTATCATCGGCATCCAGCTTCATGATGCGCACACCCTGCGTGTTCCGGCCGATCACGCTGATTTCGCGAACCGCGATGCGTTGGAGTTTTCCGCGCGCGGTCATCATCAGCACTTCGTCGTCATCGGTGACCCGCACGACACCGATCACTTTGCCGTTGCGCGACGTCGTCTTGATATCACGCAATCCCTTGCCACCGCGGTGCTGCGTTCGGTAGCGGGCGCCCGATGCCGACTCGTCGTCCGAGTCACCGTCGGCGGCATTGGCGCCAAACGGTGTCCGTTTGCCATAGCCATGCTCGCACACCGTCAGCAGGGTGGCATCCGGCTGCGCGACCACCATCCCGACCAGTTCATCATTTGGCTGTAACTGAATGCCCTTGACGCCCGAAGTATTGCGGCCCATCGGTCGCGCATCGGTCTGCCGGAATCGGATGGCCATGCCGTTGGCGGTGGCCAACAGCAGCTCGTCGCCCGGCTTGGTGGTGACGACATCCACCAACTCGTCGTCCTCGCGCAATTTGATCGCGATGATTCCACCCCGCTTCGGCCGACTATAGGCTTCCAGAGCCGTTTTTTTGACCAGTCCCTTGCGCGTTGCCATGACCAGAAAATGACCGGGCAGATTGAAATCCCGCACGGCGCGGCAGTCGGCAATCTTTTCACCCGGCGTCAGATTCAATAAATTGACAATCGCGCGACCGCGACTGTCGCGTCCAAGTTGTGGCAACTCGTAAACCTTCTGCCAGTAGACCTTGCCCTTATTCGTGAAGAACAACAGATAGGCGTGCGTGCTGGCCACGAATAAGTGCTCGATCGGGTCTTCGTCTTCCGTCGACGCGCCGCGCAGCCCCTTGCCGCCGCGCCGCTGCGCACGGTAGACGCTGGCAGCCGTCCGCTTGATATACCCGCGGTGACTAATCGAGACCACCATCGTCTCTTCGGTGATCAAGTCCTCGAGATCGATGTTGCCCAGCTCCTCGCCGCTGATCTCCGTGCGCCGATCCTGCCCGTATTTCTTCCGGATCTCGCGCAGATCGTCCTTGATCGCAAGCAGAATATTCCGTTCGTCCGACAGGAGTTCGAGATGCGCGGTGATTTCGTCGAGCAATTTGCGGTGCTCGGTCGACAGCCGTTCCTGTTCCAGATTGACCAACTGTCCCAACGTCATGCGTAAAATCGCGTCCGCCTGGACCGCGGTCAGCGCGTAAGCGTCCGCCGGGCCACGCTCTTGCTGAAAGAGGCGAAAACCGTCGTCGCCCAACGCCCGCTGCATCATGGCGGCCGGGCATTGCACGCCCATCAACCCGACCTTTGCCTCGGCCTGCGTGCCCGACGCGCGAATGATGCGAATGATCTCGTCGATATTCACCAACGCCAGCAGCAAGCCCTCGACCGTGTGCTTCCGCCGCCGTGCCTTGGCCAACAAGAACTGCGTGCGCCGCCGAATGACCGTCAGCCGATGACGCACGAATTCTTCCAGCAACTCCTTGATGTTCAACTCACGCGGCTTCCCGTCCACCAACGCGAGAAAGATCAGCGAGAAGGAATCCTGCAGCGGTGAGAATTGATAAAGCTGGTTCAATACGACATCTGGATCCGCGTCCCGCTTCAGGTCAATGACCAACCGAACCGGCTCCTTCAAGTCGCTTTCGTCGCGGATCCCCGCGATCCCCTTGATGCGCCCGTTGTTCACCAGCCCGGCAATGCGCTCAATCACGCGGTCACGGAACTGCTGGTACGGAATCTCCGAAACGATGATGCGATACCGGTTCTTGGCATGCTCTTCCACCCGCGCGCGCGCACGAACCACCACCGTGCCACGTCCCGTGTAATAGCCCCGGCGAATGCCCGCGCGACCGCAGATGATCCCCCCGGTCGGAAAGTCCGGTCCCTGAATGATCTCCATGAGCTCATCAATCGACACGTCGGGATCATCAATGATGCGGATCAGGCCGTCACAGACCTCACGCAGATTGTGCGGTGGAATCGACGTCGCCATGCCGACCGCGATGCCCGTGGCACCATTGACCAGCAGGTTCGGAAACTTCGACGGCAAGACCGTCGGTTCCAGGTGCCGCTCGTCATACGTCGGGACGAAATCGACCGTGTCGAGTTTCAGGTCGTCGAGCATCGCGGCAGCGATCGGTGACAACCGTGCTTCGGTGTATCGCATCGCCGCCGGAGGGAGCCCCGCGATCGACCCGAAATTACCTTGCTTGTCGATCAGCACGTGCCGCATGTTCCACTCCTGGGCCATACGCACCAGGGTGGGATAAATCACGCTCTCGCCGTGCGGGTGATAGTTGCCGCTCGTGTCTCCCGATATCTTCGCGCACTTGACACGCCCCGCCCCCGGGCCCAGATTTAAATCGTTCATCGCGACCAGAATACGGCGCTGCGATGGCTTGAGCCCGTCCCGTACGTCCGGCAACGCGCGGCTGACAATGACGCTCATCGCGTACGTCATGTAGCTTTGTTTGAGCTCATCTTCGATCGGCAGGTCGAGCACGCCCGGTGGTGGCGCCGGGGCGTCAGAATCGTTGCCTTGCACGGGGTCTTCAGGGGGGACTTGATCCTCGGGAGGGGGGGCGTCAGGAGCCAAAAGAGGAATCCTTTCAAACAACCGATTGAGGCCGCCACCCGTATTCAATACGGGTGCCAAGCCTGGACTGCCACAACCAAATCAAACGCTTGATTATAGCGGTTCGCGGCCGTCTCCACAAGCTGCCATGGTTAGCGCAAGGTGTTGTCGTATCGCTGTTTGCAGCAACATGTTACGGCACCTGCTGCGGGCCTCCATCCAACCCGTTTCGCGGCGTCGGGGACACAAAAAAAAACCGGCCCAAGATGGCCGGTTCGCCGGTCTAATCGAGGGCACGCCCCACACGCTATGCCCAAAGCGAGTTGTCTGGCCGTGGCGCCGGCAACGCGGCGTACCAGGGCGTCGATTCGGTGCGCCCAATCGACGAAGTCGCTCCGCCACTCGTCTTCCACCAGGGCGCCGAACCCCATTGTCGCAGTTCAAGATACAACAATAGAATCGACATGAAGATGGAAATCAGGGCGATCACCAACATAACGGTGTAGACATTCAGTTGCTGTTTCTGAACCGCCTGCACCCCTTCGGATTCAACTGAATTTCGTCGCGACACGGTCACCCTTCCTAATTGTTCCTCGCCTAAACTCCGGAATGATCTCCGCAACCGCCCGGTCCGGCGCCGTCTTGAGCACGACGACCTTCCCCAAGTACGCGTTGTTGCGATACACGTCTAGCTTGTTGCCAATTTGAATGCCGTCATCCGACCCGATTGAAATCTCAACCAGATTCTTCTCGCCTACCCCCACAACGATACCGTCCACCTTCGGTGGAATACCGTCCGCGTCCGTTCGCACCATGCCGTCCTTCGACACTTCCACGCCGACCCCCATCTTCTCCAACGTGTTCTTGAACCGGGCAACCGAGGCCACCAACGGAGCCTGCCGGTTCTCCAGATCCGTCTTGATCCGCCGCATTTGGTTCAGGTCGTCGGTCAACTTCACAATGTTTTGGAACTTCGAGTCGGCATCGTCCTGTGCTACGCGAATCTCGCCGCGCAATTGCTTGACCTCCGTCGTGACGTTGGTCAGCT
>CAZSOG010000521.1:0-4857 GCA_964607555.1 uncultured Pirellulaceae bacterium
TATTTCTTATTTCTTATTTCTTATTTCTTATTTCTAATTTCTAATTTCTAATTTCTAATTTCTAATTTCTAATTTTCCTCTCAACTCGGTCGTTCGCGGCGCAGGCGTTTCTTATCCGACAGCCGCCGTTTGGCGCGCAAACGCCGCTCGCGTGCCGCGCGGGATGGGCGCGTGGGACGCCGCCGTTTCGGCGCGGTCGCGACGCCCAGAATCATGCGCCGGAGCTTTTCGAGACAGTCTCGACGGTTCCCCAACTGGTCGCGAAACCGCTGGCTGATAACGACGACTTGACCTTGCCCATTGACCTGGCGCCGGTACTTGCCGAGGAACCGTTGCTTGACATCATCGGGTAAACACGTGGTGGACTGCACATCCCAGTGCAGTGTCACTTTCGTGTTCACCTTGTTGACGTTCTGCCCGCCTGGACCACTACTGCGCGAGAACGAGAAGTGGAATTCATCGAGGGGCGCCGCGATATGTTCGGTAACTTCAAGCATGGGGATGGAACCAACAAATGGGTTGCGATCAAGACGCCTCACCGGTCCACTGGCCGACACGCTGCGTACACTGCTGTATCAACTGATCGTAGTCGGTCGTCTCGATCTCCTCGCCCATCAGTTTAATGTCGAAGAACCCATCATAATCAGCACGGGTCAATTGGTCGACGATCGCGGCCAACGGCAGTTCACCGTCCCCGAGCAAGCACCGATCCTGTTCGCCGTCCGGCTCCTGTCGCCCATCCCCCAAATGGACGATCGCCAACCGCGACACCATGTCCGCCAACTGGCCGACGCGTTGCGAATCACGCCCGAAATAATAGGTATCGAATGCGAGCTTCAGGCACGGATGATCCCACTGGTCGATCAGCCGAAACGTCTCGTCCACATCGGTCAGAAAAGTCCACTCTCGAGCGCACCCGGCGTGGACGGGTTCCAGCGCCAGCGTGACCCCCTGTTGTTCGGCCACGGGCAATAGTTCTTTCAGCGCGTTGTTCAGCAGGCTGCGGGCATGGTTATGCGTATGGCCGGCGCGCGCGCCACTGTAAACGGTCACGCATCCGGCCTGCATGTCGGCCGCCAGCCGGATGGCCTCGATCGCATCCTGGACGCTCTCTTTGTAGGATCGGCCGTCGCTGCCGGTGAAACCCCCGGCCCACAAGAGACACGAGACCGCGAGGTGGCTGTCTCGGATCAGCTCGATCCCCTTCGCCTCGCCGAAATCCGACAGCTTCTGACGCCAAACGGCGATGGCATCCAGCCCGGCGTCGGCATAGTGCCGCACATCTTCTTCAAACGACCAACGGTAGGTCGTCAACTCGTTCATGGAAATCCGCACCATCCGTGTTTACTCCTTACTCAGCGCGTGACCGCCCGCGTCACGCTGTGGTGATCGATGTGCCGTGCCGGGCGTACCCGCCGACAATTGCCACGTCTTCACACTGCGGCTCGATTATTGAAGCGACCAGGCGACCAACCACTTCTGGCCGGTCCGCCGCATCGAAAAATCCTTGCGCAACCGCGATTCCATGTCCGCCAAATGCCCCGCGCCGTAAAAAATCGCGATGTGGCGTTTTCCGCTCTTGATTTCACGGCGCAACACTTCGAGTGCCTTCTTATTCCGTTCCGTGATGATCGTCGAACCATCCGGCCCCGACAGGGCTGACGTCTGAAGCTCCATGTCCTGGAATTGTCGAGCCAACACTTGCTTGAGTTTCAGCGCGCGGTTGCGGGAGAACAACGCCACGAGTAATTGCATTTCATTCGGCGCGTTCTCGCTCTGCGTCTGCGTCAGCATCGCCTTGCCCATCATCCGCAGGAACATCTGCAGAAAACTCTCGCCTCGATCCTTCATGCTCTTGGCAAATTCAGTCGGCGACATGTCCGCATGAACCATGTTCGGCTTGCCATAGTCAATCAGGTCCAACTGAAACTGAAGCTCAAGCACGTCCTTCATGACCGTCTGCAGGATCGTGATCGGGTGCTTGTTCTTGGCCGCGCGGTTCGGATTCGGCACACGCGCCGCCTCCGACGCGACTAGCTCGTATAACACCACGTCGTACGTCGCGAATAGTTTGTTGAGTTGCTCGTAGTACGATTTTTCGCCGATATGGATGGCACCGACCAGATCCACTCGGACTCCCTTGTGCGGGCCTGATGCAACGACATAGTGGGTCACCGCCGTCTCTAAAGCGATTGGTTTATCGTCCTTATCGACGCGAAAACGCACGAAATCGCTCGCCTTGGTCGCCTTGGTCGCCGTATGCTCGGCCTGTTTCGAGTCGGCTTTCGACGCGGCCGGCTTCGCCGTGCTGTCTTTCTTTGGCGTCTCTTGCGTGGAAGCCGACGATGATTTGGCGCTCGCCTCTGCCGGGGGTGTGGCCGTTGCAGTGGCGGTCCACGCGTCCGGCTGACATGCTAACCCGACGGTCGCCACGAGAAGCGCCGATAGCAGGGAAAGCATGTTTGCGCGACAAGTCGCGTGTTCCAACGGCGTGAAAGCGTCGTGTACATGCATTGAAAAAGACCCCTCATGCGAGCCGAGACAAATAAGCCGCTAGAACCAGATGCGTCAGCACGTCACACCGGTGGGCCGTTGCTGTTCATGACGGCAGATCGTATCGCGTTTGTCGTTTCAAAACACCCGAAGTATACGCCACCCGCCGCCCCAAGCCAAACCCCTCGCGGAACGGCGCCGGGGCCGGGCCACTAATCTGCCAGGTTTTCCGTATGTAATGGTTGACTTGAAAATCCTGGTAATCATACTGGATTGATCGCTCAGGGATTCTACTCTGAGGTACGGCCTCCCAGGAACCTGCCCCGCCTGTGGAGGCCATTTTTTTTGCGTCTTCATATTCCTGCCCCAGATTCTCTTACCTGCTCTTCCCACGCTGCCAAAACGCTTGCCCGCTAACGCGATGGGCAGGGAAATCCGTCGCGCGTGGTCTGCCCACAGCCTGTCGCCACGTCGTGGCGACCGAGGAGCCGGATGACGGACTGTACGGGTCGTAGCGCAAATGCCGATGAGTAAGCGTGTCCGATACCGTCGGGTCGATGCGTGCTGCGTGGCACACGGTAGCGACGGTTAGTTTGTCGGCGGCGTGACCTTAACTGGAAGCGATTCGGCAAAATCTTCGGCAAAATCCGTCTAACCCAAAACACGTAGTTTACCAACTCACGGACGTGAAAATACCGCAAATCAAGAATCCGGCGGAATTTCAGCAAGGCTTGCCGTTCTTACTCAACTTCCGCGACGCGCACATCCGATACTACCGTCACAAAGAGGAGCAATCCCACGCCGTTGCGTGAATCCGGCGTGGCCAACCAAACGCGATAGCCGAAGGTGGAACGGAACCATGTCGATCACTAGATTTACGTCCGCGTTCGCGGCGTTCGTAGCAGCAATGGTGTTGGCCTCAACTGTTCAGGCTCAACTGTTCAAGCCATTTGAATTCCCGCCGATTCAATCTGATTTTCAGTTCTTCGCACCGGCGGATGTGGAAACTTATGGCGGTGGTCCGGCGGGCAAGACCGGCTGGTTCGCCGCGTATGACACCGTGTACATGAACGTACAGCGGCCACGCGACCCAGGTCCGTACCTGCAATCGGATAAGATCGGCGACTGGGGGTCTGGCTTCCGTTTCGACCTCGGGTACATCGGTGAAAACCGGAAAGGCTGGACGTTCACGTACTGGCAGATCAACGGTCCCAATAAGAACGATGTTCAGCTGATCGAGCGCATCAACCGGTCGGTGGTCGACGCGTCGCCCCAGCCGGATGGTACTCCCGTGTTTCCGTTCAAGGACAACAACTTCCGCTTGACCGCGGACCGCGATTACCAGCTGTACAACAGCATCAACGTCGTGGACATGTCGGGATTCGAGTTGAACCGGACCTGGCTCAAGAAGCCGCTGATGCGTGGTGCACGCTTGACACCATTTGGCGGGTTCCGTTATCTGAGGCTGGTCGATTTCTACCAGCGTGACACCTACTCGCGGTTCGATGACAACGGTAATATTCTGAATCCACTCATTCCGCCGGTCACCGCGGCCACCGCGACGACCGAGCAGCTGTCGTCGTTTCAAGCGGGTTTTACGAATGAACTGGTTGGTGGGCAGTTGGGTATCCGTTGGGACAAGGACTATCGAGCGTGGAACTTCTCGGGCGACGTCAAGGCCCTCGCGTTCCAGAACTTCCAGAACTACAACGACCTGACGAAAGTCGAGCGGACGATCTACACGGACGTCGTTCCGGCGGACGACGCCCCTCTCACCGTCGTCTCCCAGAAGACCGGGCAAAGTGGTCACAGTGCCGAGTTCGTCTACGGAATGGAAGTCCGCGCGGAAGCGGCCTATCGCCTCACTCGTGACATTTCGCTGCGGGGCGGGTTCGAATTCATGGACCTGGCACGCGGGATAGGACGTGGTAACAATCCACGGGAAAACGACCAGTCCGTGATCCTCTACGGAGCGACGTTCGGCGTCACCCTGAACCGGTAGCCTTGCCGACAGACAAGAAACTGGACCCTTGCCGAGAGCTACGAGCCCCGCCGACACGCCATGTGTCGGCGGGGTTTCTTCTTTTCCTGATGTGAACAACGCAAACCGCTTTGGCTGTAATCCTCTCCACAGTTAATCCCATATCTTAGTATCTTCTCTGGACTGATCAGTCCGATCAGTCCGATCGGTCCGATCAATCGTATAGGACCTATCGGAGTGCTGCTCGTCGAGCGAGTCATGCGATCACGGCACGCGGATGGCGCGCCCCGCATTGCGTCGTCGGTTAACGGCCATTAGTCGGGTGCACTTCCTAATGCGGGTGGCCCGCAACCCACAAGGGAGTACGCCCTTGTTCCGCAGCG
>CAZSOG010000522.1:0-4853 GCA_964607555.1 uncultured Pirellulaceae bacterium
TCTCATGTCCAATCTTGTCAAGTTCATTCACGCCGCTGATTTGCATGTAGACAGCCCGTTGCGCGGGTTGGCCGCCTACGAAGGCGCGCCGGTCGAGCAATTGCGGGGCGCGACGCGTGATGCGGTTTCGGCCCTGGTTCAACTGGCGATCGACCAGTCGGTTGCTTTCCTGATCATCGCCGGCGACTTATTTGACGGGAAATGGCAGGACATACGCACTGGACTGTGGACAGCGGCCCGGTTTCGCGACCTGGAACGTGCGGGGATCCAGGTTTTTCTGTTGCAGGGAAATCACGATGCGGCAAGCAAGGTTCGCCAGGCGATCCGCTGGCCTGCCAATGTCCACGTTTTTTCCTCCAAGAAACCGCAGACGGTGCGGTTGGACTCTTTGGGAGTTGCCCTGCACGGACAGGGGTTTGCGCGCGAGAAAGTGACGGAGGATTTGGCGGCCACGTATCCAGATCCGGTGGCCGGATACTTCAACATTGGGGTCCTGCACACGAGTTTGAGCGGCAGCGCGGACCATGACACCTATGCGCCGACACGGTTGCCGGTGTTACTTAACCGCGAGTACAACTACTGGGCGTTGGGGCACATTCACGCGCGGTCGGATCCGCCCATCCAGGAGACGCCGTTCATTGCCTATTCCGGTAATACTCAGGGCCGCCACGCGAAGGAAACCGGGGCGAAGGGATGCTTGCTCGTCAGCGTCGAGGATGGCGTATTGCGCAATGTGGAGTTTCATGCGACGGACGTGCTGCGCTGGGAACGCGTGGACATACAGTTGGGCACCGATGCCGGACGCGAGGAACTCCTGGAGTCGATTGCTGAACGATTGTCGGCGTGTCACCAACAGATGGGTGACCGCATGCTCGCCGCACGTGTCGTGGTGCAGGGTGCGTGCGATCTGCATCATCTGTTGAGCGACAGCGCTGAACGGAGTGAAATTGTCGCGGAGATTCGCAACGTGGCGAATTCGATGGACCACGAGACCTGGATCGAGAAGATCCAGTTTGACACCTCGCCACCGGTCGACGTTGAGCGACTTCGTCAGGGCAAGGACCTGATCGGTCAACTGGTGCGTGGAATCGAGCAGACCGCGCGCGACCCCCAGATGTTGGCGAAGCTGGCGGAAACGTTTCAGCCACTAGGTACCAAAGCTGGAGGTGAGCTCAGTCAGATTGACTTGGATCTTCAAGATGGTGAACAACTGCGTTACTGGATCGAGCAAGCGAAAATGCAGCTGATCGCGCGTCTATTGGAGGGGCACGAATGAGATTGCGCGAACTCGAAATCGAGCAATTCGGAATTTTCTCGCAGTATCAGGCGGCGTTCTCGGATTCCGGTCTCCAGGTCGTGTTCGGGGCGAATGAGGCGGGCAAGTCGACTTTGCTTCAGTTGATTCGCGAGCTCCTGTTCGGTTTCGCGGAACGGAACCGTTACGCGCTGGGCACGCACTCGGGCGAGATGGCCGCGACCGCTCTGGTGGAGTTGGCCGATGGCAAGCATATTCGTTACCGGCGCCGGAAGGGACGGCGGAACGTGATCAAGGGCGAATACATCGATTCCGGACGCGCCGTCGATGAAGCCGAATGGAATCGCGTTTTGAGTGGCGCCGGCCCGGAGCTGTTCGAGAACATCTTCGGCTTTTCGCTAGCGGAGTTGACGGCGGCGGAACAGAGTCTGAAGCGTGCGAATCTGCGCGAGGCGTTATATGGCGGTTCCCTGGGAGGGCTGGCCAACATCCAACCGGTGCTCGACTCGCTCCGCGCCGAACATGAGCGACTGTTCACGCCGACGGCCAAGAAACGAACGATCAATGCATTGCTGGCGACGATCAGGACTGCCACGCGTGAATTAACGCAGGCCCAACTGAAACCGAGCGAGTACAAACAACTGCGTAAGACCGCCGCCGAACTCGATGACAAGGTGGTTGCCGCGCGCGCGCTGCGCGAGTCATTGCAGCGTCAAAAGGCGGCGGGCGATCGCCTCATGGAAGCCCATGCGTTGTGGGTGCAACGGGCACCACTGCGGGACCAGTTGACCGCCTTGGACGTGCCCGACGCGTTTCCAACCGACGGCGCGCGACAATACGACCAGCTGCGTGTCCGCAACGAAGAACTGAGTCGGGAACTGGCCGATTTCGACGCGGAACTTCAGCAAATCGAACGGCGGCTGGAACCGTTGACCCCGCGGACGGACATCATTGCGAGGACGGCCGAGATCCGCCGCCTTCTGCAGCAATTGGAACAGATTCGCGGCTTCCGCCGTGACCTCCGGGCCCGGCAACGTGAATCGCGGAGCATCAAGGACCAGGTCCTCGCACGGCTCCGGGCACTCGACCCGAACTGGACTTTCGCGCAACTTGAGTCGTTTCAGATAAACGTGGCGCGCCGCACAAAACTCGAACTCATGGAAGAGCAGCTCGAACAATTGCAGACGCGCCAAAACGAGCGTGAAGCACGGCGTCCAACTTTACAGGCCGACATCAGTAGTATCCAGAAACGCATCGAACAGCTTGAAAGCACACCGGTCTCCAATCGGCTCGAACAACTTGTGGATACGGCGCCCACGTATCTTGCCAATTTGGAGAAGCGGACCGAATGGCAGACTCAAGCCAGTGATTTAGACACGCGCATCAATACCCTGACAACGCGCGTGGCGACGCCGTTTGGACTCGATCCGGACCGGCTCCTCGCGCTGCCCGTCCCACTTCGTGCGACGCTCGAGTCATTTCATCAACGATGGACGCGGTACGAACAGACGACGATCCCGAACGCGCTGCTGGAACAGACGCGCATGAAGAAGGAGCTACGCTCGCGGCAACGCAAACTCAACTCGCTGCGTGCCGCACGCCAGGTTCCCGACCGCCAGGAGTTGATCGACACACGCCGCCAACGCGACGCGGGCTGGCAATTGATCCGACGCAAGTTCGTGGAACAACAGGAGATCGACGCCAGCCAGTGGGACCAGTGGCTGGCCGGTCACGAGATGGACGCCGCGGACCTCTATGAACAGACGGTCGAACGTGCCGATCAGGTCGCGGATCACCGCCAAGAACACGCGGAAACCGTCGCCCGGCAGGATCAGCTCGCCGCTGAAGTCGAGGAGCTGCAACGTGGCGTCGCGGAACAGGCGGAACGTGTGCAGGCGGCCAACGACGAGTTCTCCAGAGAACGCGCCGCGTGGGACGAACTCTGGCAGCCCTGCGGACTGGACCCCGCGCCCCCCGATGCCATGCTGGAGTGGGCGGCACTCCATGCCGAGTTCGTCGAAGTGAATGCGAACCGTACGCGTTTGCAGGCCAAATTGGATCGGCTGGCCGACGACATCGACCAATACGAACATACGCTGCGTGCGCTCCTGGAAAACGCATCGGACGATCCGGCCAGCATGTTGGCCGAGGCACGCCGACGCGTCACGGCAGCACGCGATTTGGCAACCGAGCGAAAGACGTACGCGGTGGAGCTACCCGCGAAACAACGCCAGCTGGAAACACTCGACAACGAACTCGCACAAATCCGACAACAGCACGAACAATGGCAACAGGAATGGGATGGCCTGATGCGCGAGTTTGGTTTTCCCGCGACCTGGGACGTGCAAACGGCGAACCGTGTAATTCGGGGATTGACGGAACTGCGCCTCGAAAACGACAAGGCCGAATCCCTTGACCGGCGCGTTGCCGACATGCAGCGCGGGCTGGATGAGTTCGAACGGGGCACGGCCGCGCTGTGCCGCGAGTTGATTCCGGAGCTGAACGAATTACCGGCCGAGGACGCCGTGGAGGAACTCGGACGGCTCCTCGATCAAGCGCGGCAGGACCAGCAAGATCAAGTGACGTTGCTCGCCCAACGCGACAAGCTCACAATGCGCATTGCGGCAAAGAAAAAACAGCTGGATGAAACACGCCTCGCGCGCCGGAGACTATTCACGTTAGCCGGAGTCGACAATGAGGACGATTTGTTAGCGGTTGCGCGACGCGCCGAACAGCGTGCCGTGTTGCAACGCCAAATTGAATTACTGAGTCACCAGATCGAGGTCTTGCGCGGCAGTGACGATCCCGCCGCGTTCGCACGCCAGCTGGACGCCACGGATGCCGTCGCATTGGAATCGGAGTCCCGCGTGCTGGAAACGCAGCTCGGCGAGGCGGAACAACAGTTCGCCGAGTTGTTGCGCGCTCAGGCCCTGATTGCCGAACAGCTTCGCGTCTTGGACCAGGGGAGTCGCGCGGCCGAGCTGATGTTGGATGTCGAGAGCGCGCGGAGTGAACTGCGGGAGGCGATCGACCGTTGGGCGCCGCTGGTGCTCGCCGAACAATTCATGCGGCAAGCGATCGGGCAATTCGAACGCGAACACCAACCCCAGTTGTTGCTGGACGTCGGCGACCTGTTCCGACGGCTGACCGCGGGACGCTACACCGCGATCCGGCGCAAACTGGATGAAGAAGGATCGCTTCTGGTCGAGTCGGAAGATGGCCAGACGAAGGAGCCGCACCAATTGAGTACCGGTACGCGTGAACAGCTCTATTTGGCGATGCGTCTTGCGTATGTGTTGCACTATTGTCGGGACGCCGAGCCGCTGCCGATCATCATGGACGATGTGCTCGTGAACTTCGATGACCAACGCGCCGTGGAGACGCTACGCGTCCTTGGCGAAGTTGCAGCGCAGGTTCAGGTGATCCTGCTGACGTGTCACGATGCTGTGTTGGCGAAAGTGAAACAGGTCGATCCGGGCGCGGAACCGATCATCCTCGGCCGCCAAGAGAGCTTACGCAAAGACGCCGACAGGCAAGAGGATTCGTAACCGTTCACGGTTCGCAAGATACTTAACCGCAGATGAACGCGGATAAACGC
>CAZSOG010000523.1:0-4853 GCA_964607555.1 uncultured Pirellulaceae bacterium
GTCCAACACAATGGCAGTCCGAAATCATGGCAGTCCAAAATCCCGTGAACGGTTATCTTAATCTTAACGCAGGCTTCGCCCGCAACCGAAGAGGGGTGGCAGGCTGTGCCCGTGTTTGGGCGCGAGACATGGGCATTTGTTGGACGAGTGCGTCTCCGCTTCTCGTCCGCCAAAGGCGGATGCCACCCGGTCAAAAAAAATGCGCGCACCGTGCGCGCAGGTGGCAGCCTGAGAATCTAACGAGGTTGCACCTCCAACCAACTGACGCATGAACCGGCTCTTGTGCTTTCCGCCACCGCCGGGTTTATCCCGGCGGAGCGATGATTCTGCACTACCTGCGTCGCTCACCCGACATCAACTCCCGTGGCGGCTGAACCTCGCCCCAAAAACTTGACTCAAGATCATCAAATATCAGCCCACAAGGTCTCTAACGCCACTGTTGCAACGCATCTACGGTCTTTCGCAGGTCGCCCGGAATCGGGGCGACGATTTCCATGGGCGTGTTGGACACGGGATGCCGCAGCGCCAGACGGTGGGCGTGCAACGCCTGACGGCCAAGCAAAACCGTGCCGTCCGCCGAGCCGTTCAGCTCTCCGAGCGTGATACGGGACCGTCCACCGTAGAGGCGATCGCAAAGAACCGGGTACCCGATATGTGCCAGGTGCACGCGGATTTGATGCGTCCGCCCCGTGCGCGGCCAAACATGCACGGTCGAAAACCCTTTGAAACGACGCGCGACCTCGTAAAACGAATGTGCTGCGCGGGACGTCGCATGTTCCACACGAACGGCCATTTTTTCACGGTGCCGCGGGTGCACACCGATCGGACAGTCGATCGTGTCCCGGTCCCGGTCCACGGTCCCGGCAACGATGGCAAAGTATTCCTTCTGAATCGTTCGTGCCTGCCATTGGGAGGCCAACGCGGCATGGACCTGGTCTGATTTGGCAACCACGATCACGCCGCTCGTGTCACGATCCAGACGATGGACGATTCCGGGTCGAGTCGGCCCGCCGACGCCACTCAGGTGCGTGAAATGGTACGCGAGGGCGTTGGTCAGCGTGCCTCCCCAGTGCCCACGACTCGGATGAACGACCATACCCGGTGGCTTGTTGATGGCAACCAGGGACTCGTCTTCAAACAGGATATTCAAGTCGATCGGCTCGGGAACTGGTGCTTCGCGTGGCAGTTCGGGGAGCTCGATCGAGAGTTTCTGGCCCACATTCAGTCGGTACGCAGGCTTGGCTCGGTTGCCGTCGACCAACACGTGCCCGGCGGTGATGGCACGGCGCAATTGGACCCGGCTGCGTGAGAGGAACTCGCGCGCGAGAAACACGTCCAGCCGCGTTCCCGCGTCGCGTGGTTCGACTTGCAGCTGAATCGGTGCCGGATCAGTCGGCATGAAGGTGTCACTTTTGTTTGCCAGGATCAGACTTCGCTGGAGTTTTTGGTGCCGCCGATTCGGGCTCTGTTTTCGCGGGTGGGGCAGGTTGTGGCGCAGCCGGCGGGCTCTTTTTGGCCGCTTTCGGGTTATCCTTCGGCGCCGCTTCCTCGTTGGGCGTGGCTTCTTGCGTACCGGTTTTCGGCGTCGTTGTGACATCCTCGTCAGGCATGTCGGACAAACCACTCAAACTGGGTAAACCACTACTGAGTGGCGAGCCTCCCAACGGCGATCCTGGCTGTTGCGCGGGCGGTTGCGGCGGTGCCGGCTCCTGACGCGCGAACCAGTTGTACCACTTCTCCACTTCGGGGTCCTCAAGTCGATCCAATCGACTTTTGGCGGCTTTCCCGAGCGGTGAGTCCGGGCTCATGTCGACTACCAGCTGGTAGAAGTTTCTTGCTTCTTTAAGCTCATTGAGTGTCTCGTGGGCTTGTGCCAATCCGAACCGCGCGCGCTCAAGCAGCATCGGATAGGACTTTGTCAGCTTGTTGTCGAGCACCTGTTTGTACAGCCCTTTGGCTTTGGCGATATTGGTTTCCGCCGCGGCGCGGTCCGAGAACAACATCCGTATGCCCTGGGATAAGCTCAGGTCCGCCGCCGTTTGGGCCGCCCACAGACCGGCCGGCGTATCGGCGTAATTGTCCGCGACCTCGCTCAGTTGGAGAGTGACGTCGGAAGCCGGGTCCGCACCGGCCGAAAAATAGGCGCGCCATGCGTTCGCCATCTTGTGTTCACGGTTGGCCGCCAGGTAATACCATGCGCTGACGACGACCGCGAATGCCACAAGCACCGCCAATGCCGTCGTCATGTACGGGCGCACTCGTTCAATCACATGTCCGATCCGATCGGCCAGGTCATTGGTCTGGAGTTCGTGACGCCGTTTCGATTTCATGATCGATTCCCTATCTTCGCGAATAGCTCGAGCGGCACCCCGACTGATCGGCGTGCTCCCACCATCGTCGCGGCAGATTTCTTTTTTGGGGGATTGGACGCGACACCGCGTTGGCGCGGCCAAAGTGGCCAATGGGCAAGGCGCAAGTATAGAAAGGGAAAGAGGTAATCGTCAATAGCAGGGTTGCCGCCGTGCCCCGTTGATCTGTGTGCCGGGCCTGCTACGATGGCGGACCATGTGCGCTGCCCTGAACCCTGCTCAACAAAAAGCCGTGCGAACCCTGTCTGGGCCGCTGCTCGTCCTGGCCGGTGCCGGGACCGGGAAGACGCGCGTCGTGACGTTTCGGATTGCCGAGCTTATCCGGCACGGAACGGTTCCAAGCCGCATTTTGGCGGTCACGTTCACGAATAAGGCGGCCGCAGAAATGCAGCAAAGAGTGCGGCAGTTGCTCGGCTCGAAGATCGAAAACCGGCCGGCCATGGCGACCTTTCATGCCCACTGCCTGAAGATCCTGCGGCGTCATATTCGGCGGCTTGGATACCCCGATTCGTTCGCGATCTACGATCGTGGCGACCAGGAAAGCGTCGCCCGCGGCGTTTTGCGTGAGCTGCGCGTGCCCGGCGAGACGATGCGCCCCGGTGATCTGTTGAACCAGATCGGCCATTGGAAATCGCATTGTGTCCGCCCGTCGGAGGCGGCCGCCGCGGCCGAAACCGACAAGCAGCACCTGGCTTCGATGGGGTACCGGCGGTACCAGGTCGCTCTGAAAAATGCCGGAGCCGTCGATTTTGATGATCTGCTGCTCTGCACCGAAGAGCTGTTCCAGCGTTTTCCCAAGGTCCTACGCGCGGAGGCCGACCGATTTGACCACCTCTTGGTCGACGAGTACCAAGACACCAACGGCAGTCAATATCGGATCGTGAAGGCACTGGCCGGCAAACACCGAAACTTGTGCGTGGTGGGCGATGATGATCAGTCCATCTACGGCTGGCGCGGTGCCGAAGTTGAACACATTCTTCGCTTTCGGCAGGACTGGCCCGACGCTGTCGTCGTTCGGCTCGAGGTGAACTACCGCTCGACCGCCGCGATTCTGGAACATGCCAATCGGCTGATCGCATTCAATACCGTGCGGCACGATAAAGTGCTGCGCCCCGCGCGACCGGGTGGCGATAGACCGTCCATTTTTCAATGCGACGATGAAGTGGCCGAGGCCCAAACGGTTGTTGATGATGCACGCCGCCAAGCCGCCAAACCCGGGTTCGATCTCGGCGATATCGCGATCCTGTTCCGGACCAACGAGCAGCCCCGTACGTTCGAGGCCGAGTTGCGCCGCACCAAGACACCGTATGTCCTGATCGGCGGTACCTCGTTCTTCGACCGGAAGGAAGTGCGCGATATCTTGGCCTACTTTCGCCTGCTAGTCGTTGCGCAGGACGAAACCGCGTTATTGCGGATCATCAACACGCCACCACGCGGCATCGGTGGCAAGACCGTCGAAACACTGATGGGGCGCGCCGTCTCCGATGGGCGTGCCGTCTGGGACGTCATGACCAGCCCCGCGCTGCCCGGTTTGTTGGCGGATCGCCCGGCGCAAGCCGTGAATCGACTCGTCAGCCTCCTGTGTTCCTATCAACACCGCTGCCAGAAAGCAAGCCGAGACAGCCTGGTGACCATCGCGCGGGATCTGATTGCTTCGATCGGCTATGAGGCGGAACTCGATCGTGTTTACAATGACCCGAACGAGCGTCAATCACGCTGGGACGCCGTGCAAGAGGTTGTCAACGCGCTCGGCGCGTATGAAGCGAAGGAACGCAAACCGACCTTCGGTGGCTTCCTGGACGACGTGGCGCTGGCCGGCCGCGAAATCGGCGAGGACAAGGAAAGCCAACTTCGGCCCAATGCCCTGACGCTCATGACCCTGCATTGTGCCAAAGGGCTCGAGTTCCCGATCGTCTATCTCGTCGGCATGGAAGAAGGGCTTCTGCCGCATCGGCGCAGTGTCGCGGAGGAAGGAGCCGCGATCGAGGAGGAGCGACGACTCTGCTACGTCGGCGTGACACGCGCCCAGGACCGGCTTGTGTTTTCACTCGCCCTGGCACGCCGCAAATGGGGTAAACTGCGCGAGACCATGGCCAGCCGGTTCCTGTACGAACTGACGGGTCAGGCCGAGCGGGCACCACATCGAAGACGTCGCAAAGCAGCGCGCGGCCGTGGCACGTCGGGAACCGGCCAGCGTCGTCAATAGTTGGTTGAGTTTTGGTCTTGGCTGTTAAAACACCGAGGGTGACGCCAGAGGGGCTTTGTCCGGCTTTCCTGTCGTTTGTCAACCGCCAACCATGTGCGACTTACAGGGACCTTTCGAAACGCCTTGGCCGAAGGCTATGTTCAATCTCGACAGCGGCAGAAAAGAAATGACGGTCCAGTCGCTCTAATCAATGTTCCAACGCCAATCTTTTGACAACCCAGCCGCGCGACTTGGAGGCGGTCACGAAACCGTCTCGGCCGGGCGTCTATCCGGTTCTT
>CAZSOG010000524.1:0-4851 GCA_964607555.1 uncultured Pirellulaceae bacterium
GTATCGAACCCGCGGTCGTACCTAGGAGCATCGCGCACAAGACCAGCCAGCCGGTATGTCGGTTCATCGAGTGTTCTCCGTCCAACGGTGCCGTGAAAACCAAGGTGTGGGCCGCAAGTTCAGCCATGTATTGCGCTCAAATCGCGGTGGGTACTAGATTGGCGTGCGTGTTGAAATCGTGTCTCAAAAACTGCCCCCGGTGAGACTTCCTTGAGTATATCCAACCGGGCATGCAACGTGCAAGCGCTTAGTGCGTCCCAGACGGGCGAATCGCAGCAACCGTCCCCTCACCAGTGTGGTTTTTGGCCGTCATAATCGATAGAATTGTTGTAATAAGAAAATAAGAAATAAGAAAAGAAATAAGAAAATAAGAAATAAGAAATAAGAAATAAGAAATAAGAAATGGGAAATGGGGAATGGGGAATGGGGAATGGGAAAGTGCTTGGTTGGCGGCGGTTTGCGTGGGACAAGACCCCCACGAGCTTGCCCCGTGGGTGAACGAGTCTCGTCAGCTAAAACGCGCGCAGATCATCGTTCTTATACTCCGACGGACCACAAATGACACAAATGAATCCGCGTGACAGGCTATTCCAGTGTTGCAGCTGGAACCAACTTGATGTTGTGGCACGGAACACTTGCCAAAGACGAGTGCCCCGCGAGCGCCAAGACATATCCGCACATCGCTGGGTTTGGCCAAATGAGTCAAACATGGCCGGTCGCCGTATAACCTCACGAGACTTCTTCATCGCCCGCACAACGCGGCTGAGGTCGAGAGCCCGTAACGATTCAGACAAGAACATAAAACGCCAAGAACATCCACGTCTTATATTCTTGCCCCTCCCGCTACCGCCCTTCTCGATCGCCCCCCCGTGACGAAACCACCCACTTTTCTTATTTCTAATTTCTTATTTTTAATTTTTAATTTCTTATTTCTAATTTTCCAAGGAGCTACCTCTCATGACTCGCTTGCACACTCGAGTTCCACATCGGGCGGTTTGCCCGATCGGCAGCGTGGGCGTTTTTGGTTTGGCCATGTTACTGGCGATCGGACCGGCCGATGCGTCCTGGACGCGGCACACGATCGATATCGCTTCGCGCGGCGCCGATGGGGTCCGACTGGCGGACGTCAATGGCGATGGCTGGCTGGATGTCACGACCGGCTGGGAAGAGGGTGGCGAGGTGCGTGTGTGCCTGCACCCGGGTCCGGCACGTTGCAGAACGCCATGGCCGGCAGTCACTGTCGGGCGAGTGAAGTCGCCGGAGGATGCGCTTTTTGTTGATCTGGACGGCGACGAGTCCGCCGACGTCGTCAGTTGTTGCGAGGGAGGCACTCGATCTATCTTCGTTCACTGGGCGCCGTCGCGATCTGCCGACTACCTGAACGCCGGGAAATGGTCGACGACGCCGGTCCCGGCCGCGCAGGGCAAGCAGATGTGGATGTTCGCCGCTCCGGCCAATATCGATAATCGAGGCAGCCTTGACTTGTTTGTCGGATCGAAAGGAGCGGGGGGCTCGGTCAGCTGGCTCGAAGTGCCACGAGCGGCGCGCGACGTCGCCGAATGGAAAATGCACCGGTTGCGCGCGGCCGGTTGGATCATGTCGCTGGTGCCGCGTGACATGGACGGCGATGGCGACACGGACCTTGTGGTGTCGGACCGCAAGGGGAGTCGTCGCGGTGTGTTCTGGCTCGAGCACCCGGGTTATACCGGTGCGTTGGACGATCTCCGTTGGAAGGAACATCCGATCGGCGGCGAGGATTCCGAGGTGATGTTCCTGGACGTCTGCGACCTGGACACGGACGGGCGGCCGGACATACTTGTGGCAACGCGTAACGGCCGGGTGCTATGGTTCCGCCGCGCGCCGGGGTCCGCGGAGCGCTGGAACATGACGGCCATCGCCAACCCGTACGGAGTGCCGCATGGCAAGGCCGTCCAGGTGGGTGACATTGATCTGGATGGGCGACTGGATATTGTCCATTCGGCCAACACGGGCGGGGATCGGCTCAAACCGGGCGTGGCCTGGCTGCGCTGTGAGGGGGAGCCGTTGGCGGGTCCGTGGAAGCAGGTGGATATCAGCCGCGACCGAGGCGTGAAGTTCGACCTGGTACCACTCTACGACGTCGATGGCGACGGCGATTTGGACGTGATCACAACCGAAGAACGCGACAACCTGGGCGTCATCTGGTACGAAAACCCAACTCGCGCACCGGCTGGTGCGAAGCGTTGAAGTTCTTGCCACAAGATATTCTTGCCCCCCCTCTTCACGCGTCGGCGTGCGACCCGTGGATCGGCGGGGAAGATTTGGCAAGAAAGACGCTGGGAGTAGTCGTTCACGATACCTGCTATCAAGGAACACTAATCTTCACTGATCAACACTAATGATACATTTTCAACAATCCGTTTCCCTCTGGCGCACAAAAAAGGGCGATCCGAAGATCGCCCTCATGTTTTTGGCAAGGAGTCGTCAGGTGTTGAGTCTGGAGATCTCACTTTGCCTGGGCGGACTGAATAGCAGTTTCTCCGTCCAAAGCGGGAATTGGCCCGGCGATTCCAAGCGACAGCAGGCCTACTTTTTCTCTTCAGCGGCCTTGGTGTCGCTGCTGGCATCGGCGGCCGGCGTTTCAGCAGCGGCTTTATCCTCGGTGGCTGCGTCCTTCGTGTCGCTCATCCCCTCGGCGGTACCTTCGTTGACCGCTTTTTCAGCATTCTGCTGATCCGGCGTTGTCCCGGCGTCCTTCGCACAACCAGAAAAACCAAACATGCAGCAACTAGCCAACACCATGCAATACGCGAGCTTTCTCATGACTCAAACCTCATCTAATACAAGAACTTCGTTACAGAACGAGCCCCACTTGTGGCACAATGCCTGCGGGCTCAACAATTTGTCCAGTCGGCACAAAAGCCCACGTCCAGATCATGGACCGAACGGTGCACAGTCCGACGGGGCTGTTATAGGGTAGATCCAGTACAACCCGCGTTTATTCCCAACAACTCGGAAGTTTTTTTAATCCCGGAATATCCGGGGATTTCCGTATTCTGGCCGCAAGATATCCTGATCCCGCTCTCTTGTGCGTGTACCAACCGGTTGTCTGTTTGCGATCGATTTGCAACCTCAGTTGAGAAAACAGCTAGAATTGGGAATAATTGCGGGCTGAGCGGGTTCTTTTCTATTGGAAGCAGGACATTGAAAATGGCAGATCGCGTCGAATCGTCGGACGACCGAGCTTCGCACCCGTCATTGGGAGGGAACTCGCGGCCGGACGCGGCTCGATCGGTCGACGTCAGGGCGCTGATCGAGGCGTACCACGGCACCGTGTATGCATATGCGTTTCGGTTAACGTGCTCGACGGCGGACGCGGAGGATTTAACGCAGCAGACGTTCCTGATCGCGCACGAGAAATCCGCTCAGATTCGCGACCCGAACAAGGCGCTTCAATGGCTGCTGGCTGTGGCCCGGTCGCGGTTTTTGAAAAATCGGCGCAGACGCGTACCCGTGCCAGCGGTTAACCTGGACCTGGTACTCGAGGAAATTCCAGACTCGGCGGCCTCGGCTGACGAGCATTGGGATCGTGAGCTGCTGGACCGGGCGCTGGCCGAACTGTCGGACGTGTACCGAGTAGTGATCGTGATGTACTACTTTGAGGAATGTTCATACAAGGAGATTGCCGAGCGGCTGGACTTGCCGATCGGGACGGTCATGAGTCGTTTAGCGCGGGCCAAGGGCCACCTGCGCAAGCGACTGGCCTGTGCGCAATCTCAGAATGCGTGATACCGAATTTTCCGCCAATGCCCAATAGGCCGGCAGGTGCAATGATGGATCAAAACGAACTCCACAAACTCATGGATTGCTGCCGTCCAGATCAAGCGGACCTGGACGCGGTGGAGATGTCCGCGCTGAACGAGGCATTGGCGCGGGACGCCGAGGCACGTGCCCGCTGGCGAGAAGTGTGTCGGTGGGATGCACGTCTTCGCTCGGCGATGCGGGATGTGCCCGTGCCAGAAGGGTTGGCCGATCGCCTGCTGGATGCCGCCAGCCAACGAGATCAACGGGGCCGGAATGGAGCGGAAGGGCCGGCCGCGGGCGACGCTGCGCCGGAGTTGGCGACGACGACCAGTTCCGGGCGGTTTCGCCGGCGGCCGATCCAGCGTTGGACGGCTGTCGCGGCGGGCTTGTGCACGGTAGCGGCCGCCGTCGCGATCGTGGTCTGGTTTGGACCGTGGCAGAATGAACTGACAAGCCGGCAAGTGGCACGGTTGGCGCGGACGACATGGATGAGCGAGCTCGATCGCGAGGCCTGGCAGACGAGTCGGCCACCGCTGGCCAAATACCCTTTGGACCCGTCATTACGCTTCGCGTCAATCCGCTGGCAACGATTTCGGGCGTTGGATGACCCGCATGCGGTCGCCTATCAGGCGGCCTTGCCACCGGACCGGGCGGCCGCTTATCTGCTGGTCGTGCGTACGCGGCGTAGCAGCCGGTTGCCAACAACACCGCCCATGGTGCCACAGTCAACCACCGAGGGACTGTGCATCGGGACATGGCAGAGCAGGGGACTGTTATACGTCTTAACCGTACCCGGTAACCAATTGAAGTATCGCCGCGCGATCAATAGCCAGTCGTTCGTAATGCGTTCGCCGGCGCAACGGCGAGTTGTCCGACACATCTGACCGTGTATTGTCTCCATGTGGGCGGCACAGGTACGCCCTTTCTCTGCAAAGGACCGTCGCAGCTCCCAGGACGCAACCCCTACCGCTGCCAACACACGGCGCTGGACGGCGCACGGCACGTTTCGGAGAAACGCACCACCTGTTGCCCAGCCCATGGCCCAGCCATTCGCGGGGGCCAAGATCC